>NZ_JBHWJY010000072.1:0-16353 GCF_042731135.1 Streptomyces sp. NPDC059874 | reverse complement strand
TACCCGGCTCGTTTGGTGCGCTTTTGGGGGGTGGCCCGCCGGGCGGGTGGGTGAGCGCGGGGGGGGGGGGCTTGGCGGGTGGCACGTCCGGTCCGGGCCGTGGGGGGGCGCACCCTTTGGGCCCCCCCGCTACTTGGTGGGCTTCTTGCCCGTGATCCCGAGGTGGACCAGCAGCGCCAGGTTCGGCTTGAGTTCGGCCTGCTTGACGCCCCAGGTCTGGAAGCCCTTCTGGTGCGAGGCGACCGCGGCCAGCATCGCGACCAGTGAACCGGCCATCGCGGCCGGGCTGATGTCCTTGTCGACCTTGCCCTTGGCCTGGAGCTCCTTCATCGACTCCGTCAGGGAGTTGGTGACGGAGTTGAGGATCTTCATGCGGATCTTGTAGAAGCGCTTGTCGCCCTCGGCCGCACCGAGGTCGACGACCCGCAGGATCGCGTCGTTGCGCCGCCAGAAGTCCAGGAAGCCCTCGACGAGCTCCTCGGCGGCAGCCCACCCGGACTTGCCGACCCAGGTGCGGCCCTCGACGAGCGAGGTCAACTGCGCTCCCTCGGTCGCCATTTGCTCGGCGATCTCCAGGACGGCGCCTTCGACGTCCGGGAAGTACTGGTAGAAGGTCGCGGGGGAGGTACCGGCCTTGCGGGCGACGTCGATCACCTTGACGTCGCGGTACGGCGAGGAGCTGAGCATCTCGCTGAGGCAGTCGAGCAGCTTCTGCCGCGTCGCTTGGCCGCGCCGGCCGGCGACACGCCCGTCGACGGTGCGTACTTGTCCTGTCATGCCGTCAGCTTACCGAGGGGTGATCGGCGCGCTATTCGGCCGCCTGCAAATGGGGTTACGGGGTCCCTGGCCTGGGCGGAAGGTGGACTTGAGAGGCTGTGTCGGTGGATTTCGGCCGGAGTGCCGGGCTCTCGCCGTGCCCCGCGCGGGACGTACGGATCCCTGGCCCGGGACGTCCGGCCTTGTCGCCGCCACGGCACGGGCCCCTCCGCCCGCGCCGTGGCGGCGCCCCACACGCCAACGGCGGGTCGCCCGGTTGCTCAGAGTTTCCCCCGAATAGTCTTATCAACAGGCTGTGGACAAGTTTTCGGGCGGAACATGGCCGTGAGAAGTGGCACAGGTGGGAGAGGTGGGACGGTACACACCCCCGCAGAACGGAAGGAACCGGGCTCATGGCCGCATTCGCGGAAGGCGCACCCTGCTGGGTGGACGCCTCGCTTCCGGACGTCGAGGCGGGCAAGCGCTTCTACGGTGAGCTCTTCGGGTGGACCTTCGGCGACAGCGCGGGAGCCGAGTACGGCCACTACACCCAGGCCTACAGCCGCGGCCGCAACGTCGCCGCCCTCGCCCCCAAGCCCGACGGCCGGATGCCCACCGTATGGGGGATCTACCTCTACACCACCGACGCGTACGCCTGCGCCCAGCGCATCCGCGCCGCCGGCGGCCAGATGGTCATGGACCCGATGCCGGTCGGCCCGTACGGGACCGCCGCGATGGCCGCCGATCCCGGCGGGGCCGTCTTCGGCCTCTGGCAGCCCGGCACCCACCACGGCTTCGAGGCCCAGAACGAGCCGTACACGTACTGCTGGAGCGAGGTCTACACGCGGGCCCGCGACGCCGTCGACGTCTTCTACGCCAAGGTCTTCGGCTACGTCCCCGAGGACCAGAACGACGACGAGGCCGGCGTCGAGTACCGCGTCTGGTCCCCGCCCGGCAGCGCGCCCGGCAGCGACACCGCCGTCCTGGGCCGCAGCCTGATCACCGACGCCTTCCCGGACATCATGCCCGCGCACTTCCTCGCGTACTTCGCCGTCCCCGACTGCGACCAGTCCGTCGCGATGGTCCAGCGGCTCGGCGGGCGGGTCACCGCCGATCCCTTCGACACCCCGTACGGGCGCATCGCGGTCGTCGCGGACAATCAAGGGGCGGTCTTCGGGCTCCTGTCGGAACCCCGGACGCGGCTGGGCTCGTAGCGAGCGGGAGCGAGTGGGCTATCCCACCCCCATCCTGCCCGCCGTGCCGGGGCCGGACCAGGCGCGAGCCTGACAGAATCGGGTTTGCGCGACCCGGGCGGCGCCCGGAGTGAGACGCTGCACGGGGCAAGGCCCCGTACCGGTGGAAGCGGGCCCGGAGCGTGGGTCCGTACGGGGATGTGGAGGCGAGTGGTGGAGCAGCTGACGCAGCACGACCCGAGACGGATCGGCCCCTTCGAGGTGCTGGGACGGCTCGGCGCCGGCGGCATGGGGCTGGTCTATCTCGCGCGGTCCGCGTCCGGACGGCGGGTCGCGATCAAGACGGTGCGCACCGAGCTCGCCGAGGACCAGTTGTTCCGCGTGCGCTTCACCCGCGAGGTGGAGGCGGCGCGCGCCGTGTCCGGCTTCTACACCGCGGCCGTGGTCGACGCCGACCCGCGGGCCGCAGTGCCGTGGCTGGCCACCGCGTACGTGCCGGCGCCCTCGCTGGAGGAGATCGTCAACGAGTGCGGGCCCATGCCCGCGCAGGCCGTACGGTGGCTCGCGGCCGGCATCGCCGAGGCGCTGCAGTCCATCCACGGGGCCGGCCTCGTGCACCGCGACCTGAAGCCGTCCAACGTGCTCGTCGTCGAGGACGGGCCGCGCGTGATCGACTTCGGTATCGCGAGCGGGGTCTCCAACACCCGCCTGACCATGACGAACGTCGCCGTCGGCACGCCCGCCTACATGTCGCCGGAGCAGGCGAAGGACTCCCGCAGCGTCAAGGGCGCCAGCGACGTCTTCTCCCTCGGCTCCACCCTCGTCTTCGCCGCCACCGGACACCCGCCGTACCACGGGGCGAACCCGGTGGAGACGGTGTTCATGCTGCTGCGCGAGGGCCCCAACTTGGAGGGGCTCCCCGACGAGCTGCGCCCGCTGATCGACTCCTGCATGCAGATGGACGCCACGCTGCGGCCGACCCCGGCCGACCTTCAGGCGCAGCTCGCCCCGCACCTCTTCGAGGGCGACGACGAGAGCGGGACCGCCTCGGCGTGGCTGCCCGGGCGGGCCGTCGCGATGATCGAGGCCCGGCGGGCGGGGCACCGTACGCCTCCGCATCCGCCGGTACCCCAGCCCGGCCCGGGCCGCAGCCACGGCCCGGGCGCCGGCCAGGGCCCGGGTCACGGCGCCGGCGCCGGCCACGGCCCGGGCTCCGGGGCCGAGACGCACCGCCGCCCGCGCGGCGGCGCCGACCCGTGGGTGGACCCGCGCACCGGCCAGGCCGTGCCTCGGCGCCCGGACCGCCCGCCGATGACCCCGGTGCCCTCGGGCGAGCCCGTCCGTCTCGGTGGCTCCCCGGTGCCGATCGGGCCCGGCCCGCGGGCGACCGCCTCGGCCCCCGCCGCGCGCGCCTCCGCCGCCGACTCGGCGACCGGCTGGGTCCGCCCGCCGGGCGGCTCGGCGGCGGCCGCGCCCTCGGGCGTCGTCGTACCGACGCCCAGCGCCGCCCCGGACAGCGGCCGCTGGCGGCCGTGGCGCTTCCGCATGTCGAACGAGGTGTGGGGCACCCCGACCGTCGCGGGCGACCTGCTCTACGTCACCTCTTTCGAGGTGCACGCCCTGGACGTGGCGAGCGGCCGCCGCCAGTTCAAGACCCGGGACGTCGCCTGGGCCATGGCCGTCGCCGACGGCCGCATCCACGCCTCCGACGGCCCCTCGCTCTACGCGCTCGACGCCACCGACGGTTCGGAGCGGTGGCGGCTGTCCACCGAGGCCTGGGCGTACGCCGTGCGCGCCGAGCGGGGCACGGTCGTCACCGCCACGCGCGGTGGCGGCGTACAGGGCTGGGAGGCCTCCAACGGGCAGCAGCTGTGGCAGCTGAGCGGCGCGCAGACCGACTTCGAGACCCCCGAGGCGGCGCCCGTCCTGCACGACGGCACCGTGTACGTGTGGCAGGACGCCCGGCTGCGCGCGCTGGACGCCCGCAGCGGCCGCGAGTCCTGGTCGTACCCGGTCGGCGACGCGGGTTCCTGCGGCAACGTCCCGGTGCGGGTCACGCCCGGCCCCGACGGCAACGTCTACGTGGCGGCCGGCACCCGCGTCCTGTCCGTCGACCGGGCCTCGGGCCGGGTCCGCTGGCACTTCGAGGCACCCGCGGTCTTCCTGGCGCCCCCGGCCTTCGCGCCGGGCGCGGCGGTCACGGGAGGCGGGGTCTACCTCGTCGACTACCTCGGCACGGTGTACGCCCTCGACGCGGCCACCGGGCACGACCGCTGGCGCATCGCGACCGAGGCGCGCTCGTCCGCCGATCCGGTGGTGGTCGAGGCCGGGAACATCCACCTGGGCGCGGGCAGTGCGCTGTACACGCTCGACGCGGTCACCGGCACCCCGAAGTGGCGGTTCGCGGCGGGCGGCGAGATCACCGGCATGCCGGCGGTCGCGGACGGCCGGGTCCACTTCGGCTCCGCCGACCACTGCCTGTACACCCTGGACGCGGCGGGCGGTCAGCTGCGCTGGAAGCTGGCCACGGGAGGCGAGATCACGGGCGCTCCGGTGGCCGAGGCGGGCGTGGTCTACGCGTGCAGCAAGGACCGCTGCGTGTACGCCCTGGACGCGGCGAAGGGGACCGGTACCCGTACTTCCGGCTGACCGCAGGCCGACCGGAGGCCGACCTGCGGCCGACCTCCGGCGGTCGGCATCCGGCCCCGCCGGGTAGCGTTCCGCACCGGGAGTGACAGGATGGACCCCATGAGCAACGTTTACTTCGACATCAGCATCGACGGCGCCCCCGCCGGCCGCATCGTCTTCAACCTCTTCGACGAGGTCGTCCCGAAGACCGCGCAGAACTTCCGCGAGCTGGCCACCGGCCAGCACGGCTTCGGCTACGCGGGCTCGCCGTTCCACCGCGTCATCCCGCAGTTCATGCTCCAGGGTGGCGACTTCACCAACCAGAACGGCACCGGCGGCAAGAGCATCTTCGGCGAGAAGTTCGCCGACGAGAACTTCCAGCTGAAGCACGACCGCCCGTACCTCCTGTCGATGGCGAACGCCGGCCGCAACACCAACGGCTCGCAGTTCTTCATCACCACCGTCGTCACCCCGTGGCTGGACGGCAAGCACGTCGTCTTCGGCGAGGTCGTCGAGGGCAAGGAGATCGTGGACCAGATCGAGAAGCTGGGCACCCCCTCGGGCGCCACCCGCGGCAAGATCGAGGTCGCGGCCTCCGGCGTCGTCGACGCCTGATCCCCACCCAGCCTGTACGGCCGGTCGGCCCCGCCCCCACCTCGGGGGCCGGGGCCGCCGCCGTTTCCGGGCTCCCTCAGGCGGACGGCGCGGTGAACTGGCCGGTGCCGACCACCTTGAGGAGGTCGAGGCGTTCGGCGGCGTCGCTCCCGACGGGCGGGGTGTAGAGGACCACCCGCTGGTCCCCCTCCGGGGCGAGCAGGACTTGGCAGTCCAGCTCGACCGGGCCGATCAGCGGGTGAAGGACGCGCATGCGCGACGCCCGGCGTACGGAGACCTCGTGCAGCTCCCACAGGGCGGTGAACTCCTCGCCGGTCGCTTTCAGACGCTCCACCAGGCGCGTCGCGGCCGGGTCGCCGGCGCGTCGGCCCACGGCCGCCCGCAGGTCCGCCACGTGCAGCCGGCTGTAGTACTCGTGCTCCTCCGCCGGGTACGCGGCGCGCTGGGCCGGATCGGCGAACCAGCGCCAGACCACGTTGCGGCCGTGCTCGGACACCGAGCACACCCCGCCGAGCAGCGCCTCGGCCATCGCGTTCTGGGCCAGGACGTCACCGAGGTCGCCGATCACCTGGACCGGGGTGGCGGGCAGCTGGTCCAGCAGGTGCAGCAGCCCCGGGCCGACGTGGTCGCCCGCGGTCCGGGCGGCCGGCGGGCGCCGGCCGGCGAGCAGGTGCAGGTGGTCGCGTTCGTCGTCGGTCAGGCGCAGGGCGCGCGCCAGGGCGGCGAGCATCTCCGGCGAGGGCTGCGGGCCGCGGGCCTGTTCGAGGCGGATGTAGTAGTCGGCCGACATGCCGGCGAGCTGGGCGACCTCCTCGCGCCGCAGGCCGGGGGTGCGCCGCCGGGGGCCGACCGGCAGGCCCGCGTCCTGGGGCCGTACGCGGTCGCGGGAGCGGCGCAGGAAATCGGCGAGCGCCTCACGGTCGATCTTCATACGGTCATCCTGCCGGATGGGTCCGGGGCCCAACCAGGGACTGCCGATCCCAGGGAAAGGAGGGCTCTCCCGGCCCGCGCCCGGCGGCGGCAGTGTGGGTCTGGCCGGAGCACGAAAGCCCCGGTCAGACCAGATGAGCCGACACCCGCAGGGAGCATTCCATGGCCACCGTCACCGTCAACGGCGCGCAGGTCCACTACGAGAAGACCGGTTCGGGCACGGGCCCCGCCCTGGTCCTGGTCCACGGCACCGGATCGGGTGGCGCCGCCGTCAACTGGGGGCAGACCGCGCCCCGGTTCACCCCGCACCGCACGGTGATCACTCCCGATCTCTCCGGCACCGAGGCCACCGTCGACGACGGCGCCCCGCTGACCGCCGAAGGCCTCGCCGCGCAGGTCATCGCCGTCATCGAGGACGCGGCGGACGGCCCGGTCGACCTGCTGGGCTTCTCCATGGGCGCGACCGTCGCCGCCACCGTCGCCGCCCTGCGCCCCGACCTGGTGCACCGGCTGATCCTGGTCGCCGGCTGGGCCCACACCGACGGCGACGAGTACCTGCGCAGCTTCTTCACCCTCTGGCAGGACCTCGGCACCTCGAACCCCGCCTCCTTCGGCCGTGCCGTGGCGATGACCGGCTTCAGCCGCGGTTTCCTCAACTCGATCGGCCACGAGGCGTTCGAGGCCCTCATCCCCAACATGCCGCCCACCCCCGGCACCCTGCGCCACATCGCCTACGACCTCCGGGTGGACATCCGGCCGCTGCTGCCCCGCATAGAGGCCCCCACCCTCGTGATCGGAGGTACCCAGGACATCACGGTCCCGGTCGAACACAGCCGCGCCCTCCACGCCGCGATCCGGGACAGCTCCTACGCGGAGATCGACGCGGGCCACGTCATGTTCTTCGAGCAGGAGGACGCTTTCGTCAAGCTCGTGACCGACTTCATCGCGTGAGGTCCGCGACGCAGGCGTCGAAGACCTCGGCGGCGCGACCGATGGACGCGCCCGGCCCGGCCGTGAGGGTGCGGGTGGCGGTGGTGGGGTGGGCCGCCGAGGCGCCCACGGTCAGCGTGCACGCGAAGCCGGCGAACGGGACGGCGGCGGTGGCCGGGGGCGGTACGGAGATCCGCAGTTCGGCCCCCTCGACGTGAACCCCCACCGCTGCCAGTGCCTCCGTCATCCGGCCGGTCAACGGCTCGGCCGCCGCCTCCAGGGACCCGGCGGGCAGTGGGAAGACCCGGTCGAGGGCGAGTACGCCGATCCCGCGCAGGGTGGTGGCCCGCAGCCGGAGCTCGCGGGCGCTGTACGCGCCGGCGCGGTGCAGGACGTACACGGCGGTCAGCGCGGCCCGGACGGCCTCGGCCGCCAACTCCTCGGCGTGGAACGGCGGGAGCGTCCACGACGCCCGCCGCGCCTTGAGCCGTACGGGCATCCGCCCCTCGGCGAGCCCGGCCAGACCCTCGGCCACGGTCTCCCCGAGCAGGCGGTAGCCCCCGTGGTCCACGGAGAACAGCCGGCCGAGCTCGTCGACGGCGAGCGGGACGTCGGCGGTGGTCCGGCCGAAGGGGAAGAGCCGCACGCCGATGTGCTCGCGGAGCCGCCGGAAACTCCCCGCGGTGTACTGCGCCTCGCGCGGGTCCACGACCGCCCCGGTCGGCGCGACGTCCACACCGGGCCCCGCGGGCACGACCCGCAGCCCGTGGTGGGCCCGCAGCGCCTCCTCGGCGGCGGGGAACGGGTCCCAGCCGAGGGCCGTGGCGTCAACGGTCATGGACTTCGCCGACGATTTCCCCGATGACTTCGATGCCGAGCCGGTCGAGCAGCGCGGAACAGGACCGGCAGGGCTTCGACATCGCGCCGTGCTCGGGATCCCCGTGCGGCCGGATCTTGCGCGCGACGACCGCAGCTCCGGCGAAGTGCGGCAGCGCCTCGTCGAGGCGGGTGCTCCGCCCGTCGCCGCGGCGTGCGTCGAGGGCGTGGAACTGGTCGGAGATCAACGCGGATTCGGCGCAGTAGCCGAGGAACGGCTCGCGCCGCGAGGCGGGGAGCGCGTCGAAGAACCCCTGGACGGCGGGGTGGAGATTGGGCTCGCCGTCGCCGCTGAGGCTGGTGTGGCTCAGCAGGGTCTTCTGGACGAGCAGGGAGGCGGCCACGCCGGGAAGCCCGTCTGACACGGTCAGTCCGTGGTGCGGGCGCGGTCGGCCAGGGCGCGGGCTTCCTCCGTGGAGACCGTGTGTTGCTGGGACTCCGTGAGGTGGTCGACGCGGAGGGGGTCCGTGCGGTGGTGGGCCAGGCCGTCGGCCGTGGTGCCGTGGGCGGCGCCTGGGCCGGGGGAGGGGGTGGGTCCGGGGGCGGGGGTCGGGGAGGGGGAGTGGATGCGGGCGAAGGCCGCGCGGATGGCGTCGTCCGTGTTCCGGTAGTCGACCGAGATCTGCTTGATGACCTTCGGCAGGGTCGTCCCGATGTGGTCGCCCATGTGGCCGGTGGCATCCTTGAGGGCGCCCAGCAGTCGGTCGGCGTGCGGGTCGACGGCGTGGGCGACGGCGCCGCGGCCGCGGTTGCGGGCGTGGTGGGCGCCGGCCCTGTCGAGGGCCGAGGAGGTCTTGCCGTGGATGCCGGTGCTGACGCCTGCCAGTTTGTTGCTCGCGCGGTCGTGCTCGTCGTGGTCGATCTCCAGGTCCACCAGACCGGAGCCGAGGCTGGCGATGCCCCCGACACCGCCGCCCGCGGACGCGAGGTGCATGCCGCCGGCGGCGCCGCCCGCCACGCCACCCGTGGCGCTTCCCGCAGCACCCCCGACCCCCGCGGCGCTGCCCGCACCCACGGCCCCGGTGCCCGCGCCAATCGCCCCGGCGCCCCCGCCTACGGCCCCGGCGCCCCCGCCTACCGCTCCGGCGCCCCCGCCTACCGCTCCGGCGCCGGCACCCATCGGGCCCGCCGCGGCGCCCCCCGCGGCGCCCTCCATCGTTCCCACCGCCCGTAGGCCGTCCGGGGTGATGGATTGCACCGCCGTCACCGACGGGTCGGACTGGGCGGCCCGCAGGATGTCGGCGGCATCGTGTGCGCAGCGCTGGTTGAAGCCGGCGATGGCGGTCTTGGCCTCGGCCATGGCGGCGGCGCCCGCTGCGGTCCCGGCGAAGTCGGCGACCGAGGTGAGGGTGATCACGGCCAGCTGCGCGCCGAGGGCGGCGAGTTCCCGCACGATCGCCGCCTTCGTCACCGTGACCAGGGCCGCCGTCTGGTCCATGGCGTTGGCGATGACGTACGAGGCGGACACGATGTCGTTGAACGACCTGCCGAGGACCGCGTTCCAGTGGGTGTTGAAGGCGTCGAACGACTGGCCCGAGCCGGTGGACAGCAGCCGCACGACGTGGTTGTTGGCCAGCTGGCCGTCGTCCGCCAGGTCGTCGGCGAAGGCCCGGAGGGAGTCGGCCACCTCCGTGTAGGCGTTCTGATCCACCTCCGGCCAGGTGCCGCCGAGCTGGTTCAGCAGTAAGTCGCCGCCGACGAGATAGTCCTCAGCCCTGTCCACAAGTCCCCCCTTGTGCACGCCAGTTGCCTACGGAAACCAGCTTGCCACGGAGAGTTCAGCCAGTGAACACCCGTACCACCGGCGGCTCCGCCAGGAGCGCCGCCGTGCGGGCCAGTGCACCGGCCAGGTGGGGGGAGGCGAGGTGGGCCTGCCAGGAGGCCTCGTCCGCCCACTCCTCCAGGACCACCCATGCGCCGGGCGCGACCGGGTCCTCGTACGGCCGGTAGGAGAGGTTGCCGGCCTCGGCCCGGGTGGGGGCGACGAGGGCGAGCGCCTGGGCGCGGACCTCCGCCTCCCGGCCGGGGAGGGCCTGGAGGCGGGCCACCGCCGTGAGGGGAGCCTGCGGGGTGGCGGTCATCGCGCCGCCGCCGCCTCGATCTTGGTCTTGAGCGCGCCGAGCAGGTCCTGGACCAGGGAGATCGTGGTCTCGTCCGTCAGGTTGCCGTCCGCGTCGAAGCGCTCGTACGAACGGAACACCTGGACCTCGGGCTTGACGACGATGTCGCTGTCGGTCCACACGAACACCTGCCGCAGCGCCAGCTGTGCGCGCACCGTTCCGAAGTTCGTGGGCGCGGCGCCGAGGATGGCGATCGGCTTGCGCAGCAGGGGCAGGCCCTCCTGCTTCGTCCAGTCGGTGCTGACCCAGTCGATGGCGTTCTTCAGGGTGCCGGGGACGGAGTAGTTGAACTCCGGGGTGGCGATCAGCAGTCCGTCCGCCTCGTCGATCCGGCGGCGCAGGTCGGCGACGGCGGCCGGGCGGTCCTGCGGGTTGTCGAGGTCCTGGTCGTACGGGGGGATCTCGCGCAGACCGTCGTAGATCTCGATGTCCAGGCCGCCGGGCTGGTGCTTGCGCGCGGCGCGCAGCAGGGCGGTGTTGTGCGAGTCGGCGCGCAGGCTGCCGGAGATGGCAAGGATCTTGAACTCGGACATGACGGTCCCCCTCCGTGTGTGGCGTGGTCGTGGTGACCTCGACGAAGGAAAGACTAAACAGAACGGTTCAGTCTTGCAACTGGACTGTTCGGTTCACGCCCATGTTCATGTGGACAGGTGTGCGGCTGCTGATAGCGTGACGCGCCGTATTCAGGGAGGGGCCGGGCCATGGTGGTGGGACGTCGCATCAGATTCACCGCAGTGCTGGTGGGGGTCGTGCTCGCGCTGACCGGCTTCTCCTCGCACGGCGGAAGCAGCAGCAGCGGCAGCAGCGGGAAGAGCAAGAGCAAGAGCAGCAGCAGCAGTGGCGGCGGCGGATGCTCCAGCTCCAAGAGCAAGAAGAAGACGTACAGCGGTGGCAGTGGCAGCGCTGCCGGCGCCACGGCGACCGCCGCGGCCACCGGGAGCGTCGCCCCGGCCTCCGCCGAGGTGGTCACCTGCGTGGGCGCCACCCCGCCGGTCACCACGATCAGGTTCACCTCGACGCTCAACCTCCGGGCGACCTTCTCGGTGAACCTGTACCGCGAGAGCGCGACCGGCGCCGTCATCGAGCAGAGCGTCGTCAAGGTGACCCTGGAGGCCCGCGAGACCCGCACGGTCGACGTCGCCCTCAAGGACGCCTCGCGCGCCGCCCAGGTCACGAACTGCCGGGTCGACTCGCCCGTCAGGGGGGCCGACGCGACGGCCGGGTCCGCTGCCGGGTCCGGGGCCGCGCCCACGACCACCGCCTCGGCCACGCCCAAGGTGACCCCCAAGGCCACGTCCAAGGCGTCGCCCGCGCCGACCCGGTCACGCTGACGCGCCGACCGCGCCCGCTCAGCGCAGCCTGAACTCCGACCCCGGCCGCCGGGATCCGAACAGCTCCGCCTGCCGCTCCGGCGTCAGGTTCCCCAGCGAGATCAGCGCCGGCGCCTGCGCGAGGGCCTGCTGGAGCGCCACCTGCTTCGCCGACCACAGGGCCCGTACGGTGCCCTGCACGGCCTCCGTCGGGAAGCCGGCCAGGGTCTCCGCCGCCCGCAGGGCCGCCGGGAGGAGCTCTTCGGGCGCGGCCAGTTCCGAGACGAGCCCGATCTCGTGCGCCCGCGCCGCCGAGAGCCGCTCGGCCGTGCCCATCAGGGACATCCGGGCGGCCTCGCCGAACGGCATGCGCTGCGCCATGTAGACGGCCTCGTAGGCGCTGACCATTCCGTACGTGGTGTGCGGGTCGAAGAACGTCGCCGACGAGGAGGCGATGAGGAACTCCGACTCGCCCAGCAGGTAGAAGGCCCCGCCACAGGCCATGCCGTTGACGGCCGCGACCACCGGCTTCCACAGGTCGCCCGACTTCGGGCCGATCGCGACCAGCGGATCGTCGATCGAGTACGGGGAGGCGGGCTGCGGGACGTCCACGCTCCGGTCGATGCCGGTGCAGAACGCGGCCGTCCCGGCGCCCGTGAGCACCACCGCCCGCACGTCCTCCTCGTACCGGAACTCCCGCCACACCGCTCTCAGTTCGGCGGCCGTCTCCAGGTCGATGGCATTGTGCTTCCGCTCCCGGTCCAGGGTGACGACGGCGACCCCGGTGGCCTTGTCCCGCTCCACCCGCAGCGTCATGACTTCTCCAGGATCCAGCGCGGTACGGTCACCCCGCCCGTCTCGGTGAAGACCGCCTGGACGCGCGCGCCGATGCGCAGCCGGGCCGGGTCCATCGAGTTCAGCGGGGCGTCCGGCGAGGTGACGAGGTTGCCGGCCAGGCGGATGTGGGGGGCTTCGGCGAGCTCCACGAGGACCACGTTGTACGGGGCCTGCGCGGCGTACGCCGGAAGGAGCGGCGGATGCGGCTGGACGTACGACCAGATGCGGCCGCGGCCGCTCATCAGGCGCCACTCGGAGGCGAAGGACCGGCAGTGCGGGCAGCAGGGCCGGGGTGGGAAGCGGAGTCTCCCGCAGTCGGTGCAGGCCTGGACGCGGAGTTCGCCGCGGGCGGCGTACTCCCAGAAGGGGGCGCCGTCCTCGTCGGGGACGGGGAGCAGGAGGTCTTCCGGAGATGTGGTGGTCATGGTGGTGGGCTCCTCAGGCTCGCAGCAGGATCGCGGACGTCGGGACACCCTCGCCCGCCGTCACCAGGCAGGTCGCGGCGTCCGGCACCTGGGCGGTGGAGGTGCCGCGCAGCTGCTTGACGCCCTCGTTGATCAGGTTGAAGCCGTGTACGTAGGCCTCCGACAGGCCGCCGCCCCCGGTGTTGATGGGCAGCCGGCCGCCGATCTCCAGGGCCCCGCCCTCGGTGAAGGCGGCGCCCTCGCCGCGCCCGCAGAAGCCGTAGCCCTCCAGGGAGAGCGGGATCAGCGGGGTGAAGGCGTCGTAGATCTGGGCCACGTCCACGTCCTGGGGCCCGAAATCGGCCTGCTTCCACAGGTGCCGGCCGGCCGTCCAGGCGGGGCCGGTCAGCGGGTCCTCGTTCCAGTAGTTGACCATGCCGTGGTGCTGTGAGGGCAGGCCCTGGGCGGCGGAGTGCACGTAGACGGGCTTCTGCCGGCAGTCCCGGGCCCGCTCGGCGGAGACGATCACGCAGGCGAGCGCGCCGTCGGTCTCCAGGCAGTTGTCGAAGAGGCAGAGCGGATCGCTGATCATGCGGGAGGTCATGTACATCTCGCGGGTCAGCGGGCGGTCGTACATCATCGCGGCGGGATTCTCGTTGGCCCGGTTGCGGCAGGCCATCGCCACGTTGAAGAGGTGGTCGCGGGTGGCCCCGTACTCGTGCATGTAGCGGCGGGCCAGCATGCCGATCTCGTCGGCGGGGCGCAGCAGCCCGAAGGGGCGGGTCCACTGGCCGGGGGTGGGCAGTTGGACGGCGGTGTTCTTCCAGGGGCGGGGGCCCGAGCCGCGTTTGCGGGACCGCCAGGCGACGCCGACGGTGGCCTGGCCGGTGGCGATGGCGGCCGCGAGGTGTCCGACGGTGGCGCAGGAACCGCCGCCGCCGTAGCCGATCTTGGAGAAGAAGGTGACGTCGCCGGCGCCGATGGCCTTGGCGACCTCGACCTCGTCGGTCTCCTCCATGGTGTACGAGGAGAAGGCGTCGACCTCGGACGGGTCGATGCCGGCGTCATCGAGGGCCGCCAGGATGGCCCGGCAGGCCAGTTCCTTCTCGGACTGCGGCAGTTGTTTGGCAAAGGCGGTCTGGCCGATGCCGACTATCGCCGTAGCGTCCTTGAGCGTTGCCGCCATCGCCACCTCCGGGGTGAGGGTGAGCAGTGCACCAGTACTGACAGCCGCGAAGGCTACAGCTAATCTGACGGATAGTCAGCTACTGGGTTCGCGGGAGGGTGACACGCATGGGCGACGACGGGCGGCAGGACGCGAGCGAGGGCGTACGCGCGGACCTGCGCTGGGGCAGCATCGCCGGGCTCGTCCGGGCGGCAGCCGCACGGTACGCCGACCGGGAGGCCGTCGTCGACGGCCGCGTCAGGATCAGTTACGCGCAGCTCGGCGAGCGCGTCGAACGCGCCGCGGCCGCCTGCATGGCCTCCGGGGTCGAGCCCGGCGACCGGGTCGCCGTCTGGGCCCCCAACACCCTGGAATGGATCGTCTCCGCACTCGGCGCCGTCTCGGCCGGCGCGGTGCTCGTCCCGCTCAACACCCGTTTCAAGGGCGCGGAAGCGGCGTACGTCCTGGGGCGCAGCCGCGCGAAGCTGCTCTTCGTCACCGGCACCTTCCTCGGCACCTCCTACGTCGCCTCGCTGCGCCGCGCCGCCGCCGAGGGCCCCGGCGACGGTCCGCTGCCCGGGCTGCCGCGCCTGGAGCAGGTCGTGGTCCTCGCCGATGACGCGCCCGAGTCCTTCCGTACCTGGAAGGACTTCCTCGCCGGCGGGGAACCGGTGACGCCCGAGGCCGTCCGCGAGCGCGCCGAATCGATTCGCCCCGACGCGGCCTCCGACATCATCTTCACCTCGGGCACCACCGGCAGCCCCAAGGGCGCCGTCATCACCCACGCCCAGTCCCTGCGCTGCTACGACGTGTGGAGCGAGCTCGCCGGACTGCGCGAGGGCGACCGCTACCTGATCGTGAACCCCTTCTTCCACACCTTCGGCTACAAGGCCGGGATCATCGCCTGCCTGATGCGCGGCGCCACGATGGTCCCGCAGCCCGTCTTCAACGTGGACACCGTCCTCGCCAACGTCGCCGCCGAGCGGATCTCCGTACTCCCCGGGCCGCCCACCCTCCACCAGTCGCTCCTCGACCACCCCCAGCGCGACCACCACGACCTCTCCGCGCTGCGCCTGGTCGTCACCGGCGCCGCCGTGGTCCCGCTCCAGCTCGTCGAACGGCTCCGCAGCGAGCTGCGCATCGCCACCGTCCTGACCGCGTACGGGCTCTCCGAGGCGAGCGGCATCGTCACCATGTGCAGGCGGGGGGACCCGGCGCAGGTCATCGCCGAGACCTCGGGGCGGGCCATCCCCGACACCGAGGTGGTGATCGCGGACGGCGCCGGGAACCCGCAGCCGGCCGGCCGGGTCGGCGAGATCCTGGTCCGCGGGTACAACGTCATGCAGGGCTACTTCGAAGACCCCGAGGAGACCGCCAAGGCGATCAACGCCGAGGGCTGGCTGCACACCGGGGACGTGGGGTTCAAGGACGCCCACGGCAACCTGCGCATCACCGACCGGATCAAGGACATGTTCATCGTCGGCGGCTTCAACGCCTACCCCGCCGAGATCGAACAACTCCTCGGCCTGCACCCGGACATCGCGGACGTCGCCGTCGTCGGCGTCCCCGACCCGCGCCTCGGCGAGGTCGGCAAGGCGTACGCCGTGCGGCGCCCCGGCTCCACCCTCACCGCCGACGACCTGATCGCCTGGTCACGGCGGGAGATGGCCAACTACAAGGTGCCGCGCGCGGTGGAGTTCGTCAGCGAGCTGCCGCGCAACGCGAGCGGCAAGGTCCTCAAACGCGAGCTGCGCACCCGTTAGGCCCCGGGGCGGCGGGCCAGTACGAGCCGCCAGCGCGGGGCGCCGCCCGGCTGCCGTCCGAAGTGCTCCAGCGGCACGGTCTCCACCGTGAAGCCGGCCGCCCGCAGGTCGTCCCGGACCCCACTCGGCGGGAAGGTCCGGTAGTACATGACGAAGGGCGGCCGCCATACCGCGTTGCGCACCCGCATCGCCGCGTCGAAGCCCGCCACCGCCCACCACAGCGGTGAGCCCGGCGGGATCGGCGCGCCGATCGGGAAGGCGAAGAGACCGCCGGGACGCAGCGCGCGGTGCACTTCGGAGAAGAGCGCGGGCCGCTCGGCCGGCAGGAAGTGGCCGAAGGCGCCGAAGCTGACGGCCAGGTCGTACGAGTCCCCGAGCACGGCCGGCAGGGCCCGCGCGTCGGCCCGTACGAAGTCCGCGCGCGCGTCGTCCGCACACGTACGGGCGGCCTCGGTCAGCATGCCCGCGCTCAGGTCCACGCCGGTGACCCGCTCCCGGCACAGCCGCCGCAGCATGCCGATCGCGGCGCCCGTACCGCAGCAGACGTCGAGCCCGGCGCCGAAGGAGCCCTCCCGCTGGGCGAGGGTCTCCTCGACGGCGTCGAGCATCCGGTCCGGGGTGCGGAAGGGCGTGTGGTCGAACTTCGGCGCGAGCAGGTCGTAGCCCCGCTCGACCGAGGTGAGGGCCTGTGCGGCGAGTTCGCGGACGCTCGGCCCGTGGGAGGAGAACACCGGCCCCAGCGTAGTGATCGCGAGGCCCTTGGCGGGGATTCCGGGACGTTCGAACATGAAAATACGGCGGCTGCGGTGGCTCCCCCTCCGGGCCC
>NZ_JBHWJY010000071.1:0-44846 GCF_042731135.1 Streptomyces sp. NPDC059874 | reverse complement strand
CGCGGGAACCGCGCGCTCGGCGCTCCCTCCTCCGTTGGTTCCGCCGCACCCGTACGGACGGAGGGACAACCCCGTGACCTCGGTCCTGCTCGCCCTCGTCCTCGTCGCCGCCCTCGTCGGCGCCGTGCGGCTCGACGGCCGCCTCGACCGCGAGGCACGCGCCCTCGTCCGCCGCCCCTGCCCGACCCACTGCACCGCCTGCTCGTCGGCCGCCCGCCGAGCCCCGAACGGAGACACGCCCGCATGACACTGCACGCCCGCACCCGTACCGACTCCCGCCGCGGCCGAGTCCTCGTTCGCGAACTCACCCGCGAGGCCCGTCGCGAGCGCTTCCTGCTGCTGCTCGCCCGCGCCGACCGCGGCGTGCTCACCCCCGAGGACTGCGCCGCCCTGCGCGCCGACGTCGAGGCCGAGGTCGCCGAGAGCGACACCCACCGCCGCAGCGCTGGCGGACAGCAGGCAGCAGCGATGCGCCTGCACAAGCGGATCGAGGCCGCCGAGCAGGCCCTCGTCGAGACCGAGGCCGACCGCGACCAGGCCCTCGCCGATGCCGAGGCCCTGCGCGAGCAGCTCGTCGAGCAGCACATCACCGAGGGGGAGCGATGAACCAGACCCGAGCCATAGATCAGACGGTCACGGCCCTGCGCCTCGTGCGCGAGAAGTGGGGCGCGCTGCTCGCCGCGGTCGAGGCGCCGCCCACCGCGGCCGACTGGCCGCCGAGGGAGACGACCGCGTTCCTCGACAAGGTCGCCGACGGGCCCCTGCTCGTCGAGGACCGGACCCCGTACGCCCTGCGCGCGCACCCGGCGCCGCTGAACCTCGTTGCCCACGATGCCGTGGTCGCCGTCGAGACCGCACTGTTCGACCTCGCCGACACGTGCGCCGCCGTGGCACAGGAGTGCACTCCGCTCGACGAGCTGCACCGCTGGAACTACCGGACGCAGCACGGGCCCGGATCGCGGGCGCAGGGTGCCCACTGGGCGAGCGTGTTTGTCGAGGGGCGCGTGCTCGGCGAGCAGACCGACGGGCCCGCGCCGCTGTTCGCGCCCCTGCCCGGGTGGGCGCTGCACGAGGCGCACCGCGTCGCACGGCAGTGCGCCGACCGCGTACTGCGCACCCTGCGCCACGACGAGCGCGGCTCGGTCGGCCGGCACCCGTGCCCGTGGTGCGCGGCCCCGCTCACGCTGCACTCGGCCTCGGGGGATGTTCAGCGCATCACCTGCTCGGGCGGGCCGGCCTGCTCGGCACCGACTCGACTCGACCTCGACGGACACCGGGTGTGGGAGCGGTCCGACATGGGGCCCCTGCTCGCCCGGTTCGCCGCCGCGATGGAGTCCGGGGAGATCGTCACGGAACAGGCTTGCGCCGTTATCTCTTCGTGACCTATTGTTCGAGGCGTCTTCGGCGTGCCCGGAAACCCCCCGATCCTGTCCGCCCCGCCACATCCCCCCCGTGGCGGGGCGGACTCATGTCCGCCGGGAGGTGAGCACGTGGCCGAGCCGATCCGTGAACGCGACCGCGAGCAGGTGCGCCGCCTCCACTCCGAGGGCAAGAGCCGCAACGAGATCGCCCGACTCACCAGGCGCAGCGCGGCGACCGTAAGCAAGATCGCAAAGGCCGAGGGGCTCACCTTCGCAGGGGGCGCCCGCGTCGCCGCCGCGACCGAGGCCCGACGAGCAGACGCTGCCGCACGCCGCGAGCAGCTCGCCGACGAGGCCCTCGACGGCGCCCTCGGGCAAGTCGCCCGCACCGCAGGCGCCGAGTCGGCGCGCGACGCCCGCGACCACGCCACGGCCGCGCGTGCCCTCACCGAGGTACACGCCCGCGTAGCTGAACTCGCCCGCCACAGCAGCAACGGGAGCAGCGGCGGCTCGATGCTCGACCGCCTCGCCGACGCCCTGCTCGGGCCCCCGGCCGGAGGTGACCGCGAGGAGGTGTAGTGACCACCCTCGCGCCGCTCTCCCCCAAACAGGTCGACTCGATCCGTGGCGCCACCGCCCGTATCAACATCTGGCACGGCAGCGTGCGGTCGGGAAAGACGATCGCCTCGCTCGTCTGCTTCCTGCTGATGATCCGGCGCGCCCCCGCGTCGGGCCTGATCGTCATCTGCGGCCGGTCGCTCCAGACGATCGAGCGGAACTGTCTCGACGTCCTCGCCGACCGAACCCTGTTCGGCGACGTCGCGGCCGAGGTCCACCACACCCGCGGCGCCACCACGGCCGTGATCCTCGGCAGGGTCGTTCACCTCGTCGGCGCCTCGGACGCGCGCGCCGAGGGACGCCTGCGCGGTATGACCGCCTCGCTCGCCTACTGCGACGAGGTCACGCTGCTGCCCGCCGCGTTCTTCCGGCAGTTGCTCGCCCGCCTGTCGGTGCCCGGGGCGAAGCTGATCGGGACCACCAACCCGGACAGCCCCCGGCATTGGCTGCGGACCGACTACCTCGACCGTGCCGGCGACCTCGACCTCGCCGAATTTCACTTCCGTCTCGCCGACAACCCGAGTCTTTCCGAGGCGTACGTCGCCGCGCTCGCCGCCGAGTTCACCGGCCTTTGGCGCCGGCGCATGATCCTGGGCGAGTGGGTCGTCGCCGAGGGCGCGATCTACGACGCCTACGACGAGGCGCTGCACGTCGTCGACGAGCTGCCGCCGATGCGCCGCCACTGGCTCGGCGTCGACTACGGCACCGCGAACCCCTTCGCCGCGCTGCTGCTCGGCCTCGGCGACGACGACCGCCTGTACGTGGTGAGCGAGTGGCGCCACGACTCCCGCGCCGTACACCGCCAGATGACCGACGCGCAGTACAGCCGCGCCGTACGCGACTGGCTCGGCGAACTGGACGTCGTCCCCGAGTGGACGTTCATCGACCCGAGCGCCGCCTCTTACTCCACTCAGCTTTGGGCCGACGGGCACCCCGGGGTCACCCGCGCGGTGAACGACGTGATCGACGGCATCCGCAGCGTGTCGAACGCGCTCGACGCCGGCCTGCTGCGCATCCATCGCTCGTGCGAGGGGCTGCTCGGCGAGCTACCCACGTACGTGTGGTCGGAAGAGGCCGCCGCCCGCGGTGAAGACAAGCCGGTGAAGAAGGACGATCACAGCGTCGACGCACTGCGCTACGTGATCCACTCGACGGCGCACGAGTGGCGCCCCCTGCTGGCACAAGCCGCGTAACCCAACCCGACCACGGCCCCCGCCGCCGAGTCGGCGCGGGGGCTCTGTCATGCCCAAGGGGGGCCGCCCGTGCGCGCCGATTGGACCGACCGATTCCTCGCCCGAGTCACCGACACCCCGGCCGGCTGCTGGCAGTGGACCGGCTACCTCATGCCCAACGGGTACGCCCGAATCAGCATCGGCGGCGAGCGGCAGTACGCGCACCGGGCCTCATACGAGGCACTCGTCGAGCCGATACCCGAGGGTCTCGTGATCGACCACCTGTGCCGCAACCGCGGGTGTGTGAACCCCGCCCACCTGGAACCCGTGACGCAGCGAGTCAACGTTCTGCGGGGCGAGTCGCACGTCGCCGCCCGCGCCCGTCAGACCGCGTGCATCCACGGACACCCGTTCAGCGAGGCCAACACCTACCGGGCAGGCAACGGCACCCGCAAGTGCCGCACCTGCCGCAGGGCCGCGCGCACCCGCGCACGCAAGAGAACGGGGGTGCGCTGTGCCGCTGCCTGAGAACAACACCCCGTGGCCCCCGCCGCACCTCGCCCGGCCCCTCGCCGAGATGCGCGTCGATGACGCCTGGTACTCCGGCGACGCCGCCAAGCTGATCCGCATCTACGCCAACAACCCGACCCGTAAGAGCGGGACGTCCCGCCTGTGGGGTCGCCACCGCGCCCCGCAGCAGGGCAAGCGCGACGGCCGCCTGCACATCCCCCTCGCCGGCGACATCGCCACCGCGAGCGCCGACCTGCTGTTCAGTGAGCCGCCGACGTTCACCGTTGCCGACACAGCCACGCAGGACCGGCTGAACGAGTTGAGCGACGCCGACGGCATCGCGAACACCCTGCTCGAAGGGGCCGAGGTCGCCGCCGCCCTCGGCGGCGTGTACCTGCGGATCACGTGGGATCACTCGCTCGTCGACCGGCCGCTGCTCACCACCGTGCACGCAGACGCCGCCGTACCCGAGTTCTCGTTCGGGCTGCTGCGCGCCGTGACCTTCTGGCACGAACTCGCCTCGGACGGCGCGAGCGTGCTCCGCCACCTTGAACGGCACGAGCGCGGTCGCATTCTGCACGCTCTCTACCAGGGCACCGCCGACAACCTCGGCCGACGCGTACCGCTCACCGAGCACCCCGCGGTCGCACCGCTCGCCGAGGCCCTCGGCCCCGACGGCGAGTCGATCGAGACCGGCATCGACCGGTTGACCGCCGCATACGTCCGCAACATCGGCCCCAACCGCCGGCACCGCGGATCGGACCTCGGCCGCAGCGACTACGCCGCCCCGCTGTACGACTTGCTAGACGCGCTCGACACGACATGGACCTCATGGATTCGCGACATCCGCCTCGCGCGCGCCCGCCTGATCATCCCCGACGCCTACCTGCGCGACCACGGCCCCGGCCGCGGCGCCTCGTTCGACGACGACAGGGAGATTTGGCAGCTCCTGAACATCCCGCCCACCGAGCAGGGCGGCATCACCCTGTCGCAGTTCGCGATCAGGGTCGAGGAACACGAGCGGTCGGCCGAGGCCGCGACACGGCAGGCCGTACGGTCGGCCGGCTATGCCGCGCAGACTTTCGGCATCGACGACCAGGGCGCCGCGATCACCGCGACCGAGGTCAAGGCCAAGGAACGCCGGAGTATGACCACCCGCGGCAAGAAGATCCGGTATTGGTCCCCGCCCCTCGGCGAAATGCTGCACGTCATGCTGCTACTCGACCGCCTGATGTTCGGCCGCGGCATCGTGCCCGAGCGTCCCCGGATCGCGTTCGGCGGCGCCGTGAGCGAGGACCCGACCACCCTCGCGCAGACCCTTTCCCTGTACCAGCAGGCGCAGGCCGTCAGCGTCGACACGAAAGTCAGGATGGTCCACCCCGGATGGGACGAGGACGCAGTGCAGGCCGAGGTCGCACGCATCCTCACCGAAACCGGGCAGGCCGTTCCCGACCCCATGCAGGCTGGCGCCCTCGACTAGTTCCGAACTCGCAGATTGACGACCACGCCAGATTTCTCGTCAGCCTCATATTCGACAACCTGACCAGCAGCAAGGGTGTGCAGGCCCGCGGCAATTACTGCGGGCGCTTGCACGATGACATCGTTCCCATCGTCTGGGGTGATGGCTCCGTACCCCTTGCTCGGGTTGTACCAGCTCACGCGTCCACGCATCAGATCAGCCACGCGCCCCTCGGTCCTCTCATGGTCGGCCACGAACTCACTCACAAGAGTGCCCGACTGAAGGGGGTGGCCGTGCCCATCCACCCCGGAATGGTCGAGGATCTCTCGGCCGGCGTCCGCGACCTCTACGCGGACGCCGAGCAGCGGCTGCTCGGCATCGTTGCCCGGCAGCTCGCCGACGGATTCGAGGCCCCGGGGTGGGCGACCAACAAGCTGCGCGACGTGCAGGCGCTGCGCCGTGGTGCGCAGGGAGTCGTCGACGCCCTCTCCGAGGCCACACGGTTGGAGGTGTTCGACGCGGTCGCCGAGGCGTACAACGTTGGCGCCCGATCGGGCCTCGCCGAACTCGGCGCGCTGCACGACAACGACCTGCGCCGGATCGCCGAGACCACCCCGAACACGCGCGCCGTTGATCGGCTCGCCGCCGAGACAATCGAACTCGTCACCGCCACGCACCGCGGGATTCTCCGCGGCGTCGAGGACGGATACCGGCAGGTGATCGCCGAGGTGTCGGCCACTCCCCTGCTCGGCGTCGACACCCGCAGGCAGGCCACCCAATCCGCCATGGACCGGTTTGCCGACCGGGGCCTGCGGACGTTCGTCGACCGCGGCGGGCGTGCGTGGCAGATGACGAGTTACGCCGAGATGGCCGTTCGGACGGCGACCGGACGGGCCGCGGTCGAGGCGCACGGCGACAAGCTGCGCGCGGCCGGCCTCGACCTCGTGATCGTCAGCAACGCCCCGCACGAGTGCCCGCTCTGCAAGCCCTTCGAGGGCAAGGTGCTGAGCCTCGACGGACCGGGCGGCGCCCGCACGGTCGAGGTCGAGCACGCCGTCGAGGACGGCCGCGCCGTGCAGGTGCACATCGCGGGCAGCCTCGACGAGGCGCGGCAGCGCGGTTTCCAACACCCCAATTGCAGGCACAGCGTTGCCGCCTACCTGCCCGGGGTGACCCGGGCCCCCGTCGAGCACTCCGAAGATCCCGATGGGTACGAGGCGAGCCAACGGCAACGCGCGATCGAGCGCGGGATCAGGAAGTACAAGAACCGTTCAGCCGCGGCGACGAGCCCCGAGGCCCGTCGGGCGGCCGAGGCCAAGGTGCGGCAGTGGCAGGCCAAGCAGCGCGCCCACCTCGCCGAACACCCCGAACTGATCCGCCGCCGCGAGCGCGAGCAGCCCGGCGCGGGCAACCTCCCCTCGACCGCACCGCGCCCGCCGCAGGACGCTTTCGAGGCTGCGCGCGTCCGCTCCGGCGACGAGCGCACCCTGCCCGAGATGACCGACGAGCAGCTCGGCGCCGCGATCCGGCCCGGCGTGCTCGATCAGCGCGACCTCGACCGCATCCGCGGCGAGGCCGGCCGGCGCGACGAGCAGATGCTGCTCGACCGCATCCGGCCGAACGGCAAGCTCGCCGACAACCTCGCCGAGTTCAGCGACGACGAACTCGCCGCCGTCGCCGTCCACCTGGGCGACGACGACATGCTGCGGATCATGGGGGAGATGGACCGGCGCGACATCGACGCCGCCATGCCCGGCATCCGCCGCGACCTCGTCGGCATGTCCGAGCGGGACCTCGCCGCCCGCGCCCGCAACGTCGAGGGCGACCGGGCGGCGATCGGCGCCGAGATCCACCGCCGCCGTGCGCTCGCCGAGCTGTTCCCCGGCGGTCGTCTCGCCGGCGATCTCTCCACCCTCGGCGACGACCTGCTCGTCTGGGGAGTGCGCTACGCCTCCCCCGAGGACGCTGTACGGATCGCCGCCGAGATCGACCGCCGGTACCCCACCCCGCCGGCGCCCGCCCCCGCGGGCGCACGGGTCGCCGACACCCTCGCCACCCGAGCCGCGCTCGACGAGGCCATGCGACCCGTGCCCCTCGACGACCCGCCCCCGGCCGACCCCGACGAGTGGGGCGCCTACGGCCGCGACCTCGAAAAGGGCCCCGACGGGACCGAGCACATGTCCGCCGCCGAACGGTGGGCGTACGAGCGGGAACTCGAACAGCGGGCGGCGCGCGAGGCATACAGCCGCGCCGAAATCCGCGAGATGTACCAGGAACACATCTACCTGCAATGGCTCGCCGCCGAGGACGCAACCCGAGGCCACATGCTCAGCCGCGCGGCTGAGGCGGCCGGCGTCGACCCTCGCTCGCTCTTCACTGGCCCGGCACACGTCGCCTACGCCCGCGCCTCGGAGGACCTCATCAGGTGGTGGGCCGACACGAGCCCAAGGGTCACGCTCGCCGAGTTCACCGAGCAGGTGACCGGCGTCAAGAACGCCGCGGCCGAGACCGCCCGCCAGTCCGCACACGGCCAGCAGCTCAAGCAGTAAGGGGGTGCCCGTGGGATTCCGCGAGAACGCGGTGCGCGCCCGGCAGGCCGGCGCGCGCGCAGCCCTGACCGGACGGCCCGCTACCGACTGCCCGCACCGCGGCGACGAGCCACTGCTGCGCGCCGCATGGGTGCGCGGCTACGTCGCCGCCGAGCAGCAGCTCGCACCGCCCGAGCCGTAGCCGCTCCCCCTATATAGGGCCGCCGATCCGGCGGCCCTTTCCCATGCCCGCACGAGCCCCGGAGGGCCGACCCACCATGCCCGAGAACACCCTCGACGGCACCCTGCCCACCCACCCCCGCACGGGCGAGCACGCCCTCGGCTTCCGCCGCGACGGCCGCCCGATCTGGCCCATCAAGGGCGGCTCGGGCGAGGGCGGCGACCCGGGCACCGCACCCACCGCGGACCCGGCCACCGCCCCGAACACCGACCCCGCCGCCCCGCCGGCCGCGAATCCGGCCACCGAGCAGCAGCTCGCCGAGGCAACGACCCGCGCCGAGCAGGCCGCGGCCGAGCGCGACGAACTGCGCTCCGCCCTCGACGCCGTGACCCGCGCGCTCAACCCCAACGGGGGCGAGGCCGAGCAGGACCCGACCAAGCTCGCCGCCGCGGTCGCCGAACGCGACCGGCTGCTCGCCGAGCACGCCGGCGAACTGCGCTCCGCTCGCGTCGAACTCGCCGTCGCCCGCGCCGCCGCCGACCAGGGCGCCCGCGGCGACCGCCTACTCAACTCCCGTGCCTTCCTCGCCTCGGTCGCCGACCTCGATCCGACCGCGGCCGAGTTCGACACCAAGCTCGCCGCCGCGATCACCGCAGCAGTCACAGCCGACCCCGACCTCTACCGCACCGCGCCCGCAGGACCGCCCCGCGGCGGCGCCGAGTTCCACGGCGCCCCGGCCGGCGAACGCCGCGCCGCCACGCTGCACGACGCCGTCGCCGCCCGCATGAGCGGCGCCTAACCCCACAGGAGAAACGTTTTGCCTACCTCCCTCGCCGAGGCCCGGAACAACGCGCAGGACGACGTCGACGTGCAGGTGATCGACGAGTTCCGGAAGTCGTCCGACATCCTCGACCGCCTCACCTTCGACAACGTCGTATCGCCGACCGGCGGCGACACCCTCACCTACGGATACCGGCGCCTGATCAGCCAGCGCTCGGCCGACTTCCGCGCGCTCAATTCGGAGTACACCCCGGCCGAGGTCCAGACGCAGCGCTACACAGTCGACCTCGTGCCGCTCGGCGGTAGCTTCCAGATCGACCGAGTGATCGCCCGCATCGGGCCAGCCGCATCGGGCGCCGTCACCCTCAACATGCAGCAGCTCATCAAGGCGAGCCGAGCACGGTTCGCCGACGCCGTGATCAACGGCGACAAGGCCGTCGAGACGAACGGGTTCGACGGTCTCTCGAAGATCCTCACCGGCAGCTCGACCGAGTACCTGCCGCTCGCGAACGGCGTCGCCGCGGGGTTCCTCGACTGGACCGCGATCAACGACAAGGCTGCGGCGCTCGCCGCGCAGACCCACATCGACAACTGGCTCGCCGCCATGGATGACGCCCCCGATGTGATCTACGGCAACCGCAAGACCCTGTCGCTCTTCAAACGGATTGCGGCATGGACCGAACAGCTCGACAAGACGACCGACAGCTTCGGCCGCCCGGTCACCGCGTACAACGGCATTCCCTTGATCGACCTCAAGAGCAAGGCGGGAAGCAATGCCGACGTGATCGGCCTCGTGACCCGCGACCCGGACGGCGCCGGCGGGGGCGGGAACGTGACCGGTCTCGGCGACCTGTACGCCGTCCGGTACGGGCTCGACGGTTTCCACGGTGCCTCGGTCGGGGGCGGCTCGCCGCTCGTGAACACGTGGCTCCCCGAGTTCGACCGCTCCGGCGCCGTCAAGACCGGTGAAGTCGAAATGGGGCCCGTCGCCCCGGTCCTCAAGGCGACCAAGGCCGCCGCGGTACTGCGCAACATCAAGAGCGCGTGATGCCCGTGATCATGCGCATCACCGCCCCAGTCACCGACTTCACCGGCGACGGGCCCGGCGGGATTCCATTCGTCGACGGCACCGCGACCACGAGCGACCCGGCAGTGATCGGCTACTGCCAGGGGGCCGGCTACAGCGTCGAGCCCCTCGGCGACGACCCACCGGATACCGAGCAGAGCAGCGAGCAGGACGGCCCGGCCGACACCACGTCGACGGGCCGTTCTGCTGCCCGCAGCAAGAGGGGGTGATCGTGGCCCGCCAGCCCTACGCGACCCCCGAGCAGCTCGCCGCATGGACCGGACAACCGGCACCCGCGGACGCCGAGCGACTCCTCGCACGGGCCGGCGAGGACGTCGACTCGGCGCTGCTCACCGCGATCTACCCCGTCGACGAGGACGGCGACCCCCTCGACCCCGAGATACGGACCGCCCTCGCCAACGCCACATGCGCGCAGGTCGAGTACCAGCTCGCCGGCGGCGACGACGGAACCGGCGCCGGCGGACAGTGGGACTCGGTCAGCATCGGCCCCGTGAGCCTGTCGGGGCGCAGCTCGCGCACCGCGGCGGCCGGCGTCGAACTCGCTCCGCGCGCCGACCGAGCGCTACGCCGCGCGGGTCTGACCCCGGGGCGGGTGATCGGATGGTGAGCCGTATCCCCGAGGTGCTGCTGCGCCACCGCATCCGGATCGAGCCGTACCTCGGCGACGGCGCGTACGGGCCGCGCTACGGCGCCCCCGTCCCCGCAGTGCCTGCCCTCGTCTCGCCTGCCGTCCGCATGGTGCGCACGCCCGACGGGCGCGAGGTCACCAGTAGCGCGCAGGTCATCGCCGCGCCCGATCTCGACTGTCCGCCCGGATCACGGGTCACCCTGCCCGACGGCCGGACGGCGACCGCGCTCTCGATCACCCGCCAC
Organism: Streptomyces sp. NPDC059874; assembly: GCF_042731135.1. Taxonomy (NCBI): domain Bacteria; kingdom Bacillati; phylum Actinomycetota; class Actinomycetes; order Kitasatosporales; family Streptomycetaceae; genus Streptomyces; species Streptomyces sp. NPDC059874. The sequence goes on along the minus strand of NZ_JBHWJY010000071.1, from coordinate 34,277 downwards.
ACCGCCCCGGGCCTGCCCGTACCGAGCTGCGCGGAGGTGATGTGCGAATGAGCCGTGCCCGCCTGCGCTGGAACGGCGACACCGCCACCGCCGCTATCCGGCAGGCCGCCGCGCGCGGACTGCTGCTCAGTGCCGAGCACGTGCTCGGCGCGAGCAGGCAGCGCGTACCGATCGCCGAGGGCACCCTCGAACGCTCCGGCACAACCTCGGTCGACGAGGCCACCATGACCGCCGCTGTCTCCTACGACACCCCGTATGCCGCGCGGGTCCACGAGGACATGACCGCCCGGCACTCCCCCGGCCGCTCCGCGAAGTACGTCGAGAGCGTGCTGCCAGAGACCGCGGGCGAGGTGCAGGCCCTGATCGCCGCGCAGATCCGGCGCGCGCTGCGATGACCTACACCGTCGACCTGCTCGACGGTCTCGCCCGCCTGCTGCACGAGCAGGGTGTCGGCATCTACCGGCCCGACGGCGTGTACGCCGCGGGCGAGACCGCGATCACCATCGCCGCGCTTCCCCCGGTCCCCGACCGCGTGATCTGCCTCGCCGCCTACCCGGTCACCGACTCCCCCGTGCTCACCGACACGACCACCGGGATTCAGGCGCGCACCCGCGCGGGGGCCGATCCCCGCGAGGTCGACGCCCTCGACGACCAGGTGCACGAGGTGCTGCACGCGTCCGGACCGCACCGCTTCGGCGCCGTCCCCGTGCAACTCGTCTACCGCGTCTCGGCCGCCCCGATCGGCACCGACTCGGCCGGCCGCTGGGAGCGATCCGCCAACTACTACGCCCGCGCCCACCGGGCGCACCCCCACCTCGAATAAGGAGGCGCCCCCTTTGAGCACCCCGACGCCCCCGGCCGAGACCGTAACCGCCCTCGCGCGCCGCTACCGCCTTGAGCTGGACATGGGCACCACGCCCGGCACCCCGATATGGACCCTCGTTCCGGGGGTCACCGAGTTCACGCCGAAGATCGAGCCGACGCAGCAGGAGGTGACGACCTACGACGCCGAGGGATGGAGCGAGCAGGCCGTGACCATGCTCGCGTGGTCGATCGAGACCACGATCGCGCACCGCGCCCACCCGACGACCGGGGTTTTCAACGCCGCGCAGGAAGCCCTGCGGAAGGCGTCCCGCTCGTTCGGCGCCAAGTCCTATGTCCGCGTGCGGTACTACGACCGCAACGGCGCCCCCGACGCGCAGGAAGGTTCCGCCCTCGTCACCTGGGAGCCGGACGGCGGGGGCCCCGACGAGGTCGACACGATCAAGGTCACGCTTACCGGGTCCGGTCCGCTCGTCGAGATCACCAACCCCGCGGCCGGTGGCGGAACCTTCGCCGCCAAGGGGGGTGACAGCTAGTGGCGTTCGAGGAACTCGGCGAGCTGCTCGACGAGTCGATCGAGCTACCGGTCGCCGGCCGCATCTACACCGTGCCCGCGCCGTCGGCCGAGATCGGCCTGCGGACACAGGCCCTCATCCACGCCGCCGCGGTCGCCGCGGACGGCGGACGGGCCGACGAGCAGGTGCTCGGCGACGCCGCCGAGCGCGACCTCTACCGAGACGTACTCGGCCCCGCGCACGACGAGATGATCGCCGACGGCGTGAAGTGGCCGACGCTCAAACACTGCGCGATCACCGCCATGGTGTGGATCGCGCAGGACAAGACCGCCGCCGAACGCTACTGGACCGCGGCCGGCGACCCTTCTCGTCTGGCCCCGAACCGGGCGGCCCGCCGCAGCCAGTCGGGTGCGGCGAGTTCGACGCCGAGTCGGGGCTCTTCGAGTGGTACGAGTACCCGCCCGGCACCCGCCCGCGGCGCGGGCAAGAAGGCCCGCAAGCGTCACTGACTTGGGCGGCGATCCTCGCCGAGTGGCCGCTCGTCGAGGCTGATCTACACGAGGTCTACGGCATCGACGTAGGCGACCCCGGACTGCTGCAAGCCCGTTCCTGGCGATGGCTGCGCGTGCGCATCCTCGCTCTGCTCTCGGCCGAGTCTCGCCTCGCCCGGGTGCTCACCCCTCCGCCCGATGCCTCCCCCGCGGGAGGTGCGACCGCCAGGAGGTGAGCGCCCGTGGCCCTCATGGTGGGCGAGCTCGCCGCCACAATCACGATCGACGACTCGGGCGCAGATGCCGGCATGGCGCGCGCCCGCGCCGCGGTGCAGGCGGGCGGCGACCAGATCGCCGCCGCCGCAGATCAGGCAGGCCAGGAAGCGGGCGACGCCCTCGGCGACGGTCTCGCCGAAGGCGCGGCCGATGGCGGCGAGCGCGCATCCTCCGGCATGGGGGCCGCGCTGAAAGGTTTCGCCGCCGCCGCAATCGGGGCGGCGATCGGCGCCGCCCTCACTGCCGGTATCGGACAGGCCCTCGAACAGTCCAAGGTGCCCGGCCAGTTGCAGGCACAGCTCGGCGCCACCGGCCCGGTAGCCAAGACATACGGCAAGGTCGCCGGCGACCTCTACGCCTCGGCGATCGTCGACTCGGTCGCCGACGGCGCCGAGATCATCAAGGGCATCGCACGGGGCGGACTCCTCCCGCCCGACGCCACGCAGGGCCAGGTCAAGCAGCTTGCGACGCAGGTCGCGAGCGCCGCCTCGGTCATGGGCGAGGACGTCAGCAAGGTCTCTCGTGCCGTCGGCACGATGATGAAAACCGGGCTCGCCGACTCCGCGCAGGAAGCGCTCGACGTGCTCGTGAAGGGCACGCAGAACGGCGTCGATGTTGCCGAGGATTTGCTCGACACGTTCGCCGAATATCCGACTGAATTTCGGCAGCTCGGCCTCGACGCTCAGACGTCAATGGGCCTTTTGCAGCAGGGGCTAAAGGGCGGCGCCCGAGACGCCGACGTCGTCGCCGACAGCCTCAAGGAATTCACGTTGCTGGCCCAGGGAATGGGCAAGGAAACGGCGGCTGCCTATAAGGATCTCGGATTTAATGCCGAGAAAATGCAGGAGGTTTTCCAGAAGGGTGGACCGGAAGCAGCGAAGGCGCTCGATCAAATCCTCGACAAGCTGCGCAACGTCAAGGACCCTGCGAAGCAGAGCGAGATCGCCCTCGGCCTGTTCGGCACCAAGGCCGAGGATATGCAGAAAGCGATTTACTCGCTCGATCCGTCGAGCGCAGTAAAGGCACTCGGCGACGTCAAGGGCGCCACCGACGCCGCCGGTAACGCACTGCACGATAATGCGGCGACCAAGCTAGAAGCGTTCAAGCGCGGCATAGAGCAGAAGGTCGTCGGCGTCCTCGGGAACTACGCGATTCCCGTCATCGAGAAAGCGGCCGATTGGATCGGCGAGGGCGGACTCGGCGGCGCGTTCCGCGCGTCCGTCGGGTGGATCTCCGAGCACTCGACGGCGCTCTCGATCGCCGCCGGCGTGATCGCCGTCCTGATGCTCCCGACGCTTATCGCACTCGGCATCACCGCAGCCACAACGACAACCGCCGTGGTCGTCGGATGGGCTACACAGACCGCGGCCGGCGTCGCCGCCGCGGCACGGTTCGTACTGCTCAACGCGACCATGCTCGCCGGTTGGGTCGCACAAGGCGTAAGCGCGGGTGCCACCGCTCTACGGGTGGTCGGGGCCTGGGTGCTCATGGGGACGCAGTCCCTGATACAGGGCGCCCGGATGGCCGCCGCATGGCTCCTTGCCATGGGGCCGATCGCGCTCGTGATCGCCGCCGTAGTCGGCATCGTCGCCCTGATCGTAGCCAACTGGGACACGATCGTTTCCGCCACAACGGCGGCATGGGATTGGGTGTGGGAAAAGCTCAAGTGGGTCGGTCAGATGATCCTCGATTTCTTCCTGAACTGGACAATTGTCGGGCTGATCATCAAGCACTGGGACTCCATAAAGAGCGGCACCATATCCGCATGGAATGCAACCGTTGAATGGGTGCGCGGCATCCCCGGCCGCATCGTCGATTTTTTCCTCAACTGGACTTTGCCAGGGCTGATTATCAAGCACTGGGATTCGATCAAGTCGGGCACCGTGCGCAAGGCCGGAGAAATGCTGGATTGGGTCCGGGGCCTACCGGGAATGATCGCGGGCTACTTCGGAAATTTTGGCTCGATGCTCTACGACAGCGGCCGTGATCTGATCTACGGACTGTGGAACGGCATCAAGGGCATGGGAAGTTGGCTGCGGTCAACCCTCATGTCTTGGGCCAAAAATTTGATTCCGGGGCCGATCGCAAAGGCACTCGGAATTCATTCTCCGTCGCGTCTCATGCGCGACAAAATCGGCAAGCACATTCCCGCGGGCATCGTCGAAGGCATCAAAGCGGGCGCCCCCGCGATCGACCGCACGATGCGCAGTCTCGTCTCGGTTCCCGCCGGACCGCAGTTCGCCACCGCGAGCGGCCCCGCCAACAGCGGGGGCGCGGGCGGGGGTTGGGGCGGTCCGGCAGTCCATATCGAGAACTGGAACGCCGGAACGGCGACCGCGGACCAGACCGCGGCGGCGCTCGCCTGGCACGCCAAGGGCAGGGGGTGACCGATGGCCGCGGGTGATCGCGTCACCGCCCCCGGGCACGTCCAGTTCGGCGAGCTGCTGCTCGGCCCCCACACCGCCTACCGATGGAAGAACCTCACCGGATGGGAGGACTCCCCCGGCGTCGACTCGGGCACCGTCGCCCGGTCCGATGCCCACGGCGCCTACCCCGGCCGGCTGCTCACACAACCACGGACGATCACCCTCGACGACATGGTGATCCGCACCGAGCCCCGCCGGATGGGCGCCGCCGTGCGCACCCTGCGCGCGGCGACCGCGCTTCGCGACGACGAGCAGCCGCTCGTCGTGCAGCTCGACGACGAGCCCCCGCTGCTGTGCTTCGCCCGCTGCCTGCGCCGCTCGATCCCCGTCGGAGTGGGCGGGTACGCGATCGGCGTCGTGCAGGGGGCGGCGCTCCAGTTCGAGGCGACCGACCCCCGCCGGTACAGCCTCGTCGAGCAGCAGGCCGAGACCGGCCTGCCTGCGGCCGAACCTGGCCTCGACTGGCAGGTGACCCCGGGCCCGGAACGACTGCTCTACCCGCTCCAATTCGGCGCCCCGGGCAGTACCGGATCACTCCTCGCCGTCAACGACGGCGACGCCCCCTCGCACCCCGTGATCGCGATCCGGGGCCCGGTCTCCCTCCCGTCCGTGACCAACCTCGCGACGGGTGAGGCGATCGAGTACGACATCGACCTCGCGCTCGACGACGAGCTCGTGATCGACACCCGCGAAGGCACGGTCACCCTCAACCGGACCGCGGCGCGGCTCTACACCGCAACCGCCCGCAGCGCCCCCGAGGCGCTTTTCACCCTGCCGCCCGGTACGACCTCGCTCCTGTTCCGCGCGGCCCCCGGCAGCACCGACCCCCGCGCCTCGTGCTCACTGCGATGGCGCTCCGCCCACTGGTAAGGAGACCCCGACTTGACCGTGCGTGCCGGATGGCTGCTCCCTACCGGGCAGACCCGCGAGGACACCCGCCTAGCGCCACTGGGCACCATGGCGCCCGAGTCCGCGATGACCTCCCGCGACGGCGTGATCGCCGGCGGAACCGCGCTGAACGCAACCGGGGCCGGCGCCATGCAGGTACAGATCGGCGTCGGCCGCGCCCTGGTGCAAGGCACCGACGCGCAAGGCGCCTACCCCGTTGCCGTGACCGCCCCCGAAACGCTCACCGTCGGCGACGGACACGCGCAGTACGCGCGGATCGACGCCGTGGTGCTGCGCGTCTACGACTCCTTGTACGACACCAGCGGGCAGACGCTCGCTCGCGTCGAGATCATCCGGGGCCCCGAGATCGCGACGCCGACCCCGCCCACGCTCCCCGCGGCCGCGCTGCGGCTCTGGGAGATCACCGTTCCGGCCGGTACCTCGGCCGGAACGGGCGGCATCACCTGGGCCTCGGCTCTCGCCGACCGCCGCCGCTACACCTCGGCGTACGGCGGGATCATCCCCCGCGGGTGGGGGCTCAGCTTCCCCGGCTCGTACGCAGGTCAGTACCGCGACAACGGGACCGGGCTCGATCGGTGGGACGGCGCCGCATGGCAGCCCCTCGAACCCACGGTCGGGTGGACGCCGCTCACCCTCGCCGCGGGCTACACCAACAACGGCAACGCGCAGGGCGACATCAAGTACCGGCGGATCACCGTCGCCGGCGTCCCCTGCCTGCAACTGCGAGGCGGCGTCTCGTGGGCGACCTCGGGCTCGCCGCCCAACACCGGAACCCTGCTCGCCGTAGCGCTCCCAGCGAACTGCCGGCCCGCCGCCCTCACGTCCGTGCCGATCGCCGCGGGCGGCGCCGCGATCAAGCTCGACGCGCAGACCAGCGGACAGCTACGGCTCATCTCCAGCACCGGACTCACGACGTGGGCCGCACTCTCCGGAGTGCAGTACCCGCTCGACGCGTAAGGGGGTGATCGTCTGATCGCCCCCGCGTACCGGGTCATCCTGTGCGACCTGCGCACCGATCAGGTCCTCGACATCCTGCCCGTGAGCGAGGTAGCGCTCGACGACTACATCGGCAAAATCGGCTCGGCCGCCGTGACCGTGCCCCTGCCGAACGCACAGATCGCCGCCCGCGTCCGCTCCGCCCTCGACCTCGGCCGCACCGCGATATGGATTGAGCGCGGCCGTGACATCTGGTGGGGCGGCATCCCGTGGACCGCCAACCTCACAAGCAACCAGCGCGGCGCCCTCGGCCTGCGGATACAGGCCGGAGGGTGGGCGTCCTACCTCGACCACCGCGCCGTGTTCCACACGCAACAGGCCGTCGGCGTCGATCAGTTCGACATCGTCCGCGGCCTGATCGACTACAGCGCGAGCCTGGCCGGCGGCGACATCGGCATCGAGTACGACGCCGAGCAGCTCTCGGGAGTCCTGCGCGACCGTACGTACCGCCGCTATGACCAGCCACGCATACGCGAGATCATCGACCAACTCGCCGCGGTCGAGCAGGGGTTCGAGTGGCGGATCGCGAGTTACCGCGAACCGAGCAGCGGCCGACGGATCAAGCAGTTGCAGCTCGGGGCGCCCGTGATTCGTACGGGCGAGTCCGAGATCGTCCTCGACCACCCCGGTCCGCTCCTCTCCTACGACTGGCCGATCGACGCGACCGTGCGCGCGAACGTCTGGCAGTCCCGGGGCGCGTCCGACAACAGGAATCAGACCGCCGAGTCCCTGCCGATGATGACCGAGCTGCTCGTCGACGACGACCAGCTCGGCGCCGGATGGCCGCGCCTCGACGGGACAAGCGACTACAGCACCGTTACCGAGTCCGCGACGCTCGCCGCGCACGCTCGCGCCGACCTCGCCGCCGCGCTCACGCCGCGGCTGATTCCCGAACTGACCGTCGCGCTCGACCGCGTGCCGCTCTCGCCCGCATTGCTCGGCGCCACCGTCCGCGTGCGCATCCGGGATCTGTGGTGGGCCGAAGGGCTCGACCAGCGGTACCGCGTCGTCGGCCTCGCCGTCAGTCCACCCCTACGCGGTCGACCCGAGACCGCGAAACTCTTCCTGGAGGCCGCCTAGTGGCAGCGATCCCCCTCGACCTGCTCGACCGCATCCGCGAACTTGAGCGCAAGGTGCGGGAACTCACCGGCCGCGCCAACATGCGCCCCGCCCTCGACCAGATCCTGCACGGCGACATCACCATCGGCGAGGGCGGACAGCTCATCGCCCAGACGCCCGACGGCGTCGCAACTTTCAAGGTCGGCCAGACCCCCCAAGGTGACTGGGGTCTTTTCCTACGTCGCGCCAACGGAACTAGGGCCCTCACGGTCGGCGACGACGTCCTCGAAGACGATCAGATGATCCGCATATGGAGCCGCGACAAGGAACGCCCGACCCCGATCCTCATGGATGACGCGTTCAGCGACCGATTCCTCGGCCGCCCCATGCTGCCGCTGCAACTCCACCCCACCCAACGGCAGAACACGCCCGAGACCACCTATCAACCGGCGTGGTGGGGTTCAGGTCCGGCAACGCACGCGGTCGCCGAACTCGACCTGTTCACCTACGCCAACGCCGGGGGCGGGCAGGTCAGGGTCACCATGAAGCCCGAGGGCGGGACCGCGGTCACGGTCGCCGAGTACGACTGTCCGGCCGGTACGTGGACCAACAAGTTCATTACGCAGCCCATGCACGACGTCGAAGCCTTGCAGTGGGTCGAGTGGATGGTCGAGCACCGCAACCTTCAGGCGGGCCGGGACGTCGAGACCCGGCTGTACTCGGCCCTTTACCGCCACACCTATACCCCCGACGAGGCCCCGCGCGTGCCGACCCGACCCCCGACGGCCACGGCCACCGCACAGCGGGGAACGGGCCCTGCCGTGAGCGAGACGTCGGCCGAACCCAAGCGGCCTGATTCCTTGCGCACCGCATCAGGGCTGCGCACGATCGACGACTAAGGAGGGCCCCGCACTGCTGCCCCCATCCATACCCACCGTGACCGTGCGCGGTCGCTTCCTCGCCCCCGACGGCACGCCGCTGTCGGGGGCGCTCGTCTTCCGCGCACCGGCAACGCTCACCTTCCCCGCCGCCGACGTCATCCTCGGCGGCCCGGCAACCGTCCCGCTCGACGCGCAGGGGTCGGTCGAGGTCACCCTGCCCGCCACCGACGCCCCCGACATGGACCCGTCGGGATGGGCCTACACGGTCGCCGAGCAGCTCTCGGGAATCCCCGTGGGCCGCTCATACAACGTGCTCTTGCCCCGCGCGCAGCCCGAGGTCGACCTCGCCGACATCGCCCCCACCGACCCGGCAAAGCCCAACTACGTAGGCGTACCGGGGCCCAAGGGGGATACCGGCCCGATCGGCGCCCCCGGATCGCGGATCTACAGCGGCACAACCACCCCCGCCGCCGGCCTCGGCGTCGACGGCGACCTCTACGTGCGATACGAGACCAGCACGTTCCTCGGCGTCACCTCGACGACCGTCTCGACGTGGCAGCGCACGGCCGGAGCGTGGGCGCAGCTCGGCGGAGACGTTCGGGGCGCCGCTTGGTACCTGAACAACACAACGACCCCGAGCACGAACACCAAGCCCGGTGACCTGCTGCTGCGCACCGATACCGGCGACATCTGGCAGCGCACCGCGTCGGGGTGGGGGACGGCCCTCGGCAACCTCAAGGGACCGAAGGGAGACACCGGAGCAACCGGGGCAACCGGGGCGACGGGCCCCGGCGGCGTGGTCCAGTCTGTCAACGGCAAGAGCGCCGCCGCCGTAGTCCTCGCCGCCGCCGATGTCGGCGCCGTCCCCGCGACCGGTCCCGCAGTCGTCACCCTGCCCGCCGGATCGTCCGAGCTGCCGTTCACGGTCAAGGCCGAGGACAAGGCGACGAACCTTCTGGAGATCCGGGCGAGCGGGTCCATCCGGGTCCAGACCGGAAACGTGTACCTCGACCGCAATCTCAGGGTCGGCGACGCGACCGCCGACACGGGCGGGGGCGTGGGCGTGATCGCCGTCAAGGACGCCGCCACCGTGCCGACCGCCGCGGCGGCCGGCGCCGCGATCCTCTACAGCGAGGGCGGCGTCGCCAAGGTTCGCCAGGGCGACGGACAGATCGTCACCGTGGGCGCGGCCGGGGGCGGCGCCGTCGCGTCGGTCAACGGCAAGACCGGTTCGGTGACGCTCGTCGCGTCCGACGTCGGCGCCCTCGACCAGACCGCGGCCGATGCCCGGTACGCGCAGACCTCGGCCGCCGTCCTGCTCGCCGGAACGCAGACGGTCACCGGCAGCAAGACCTTTTCGAGCATTCCGTCGAGCTCGGCCGCGCCGACCACCGCGAACCACCTCACGAGAAAGAGCTACGTCGACGCGCTCGGGGGCGGTGCGTGGCTCCCGAGCGATCACGGTCTGCTCACGTGGGCATTCGATCCCGCACTCGGCCAGTCGACCGCCCTCTATCCCGGCAGCGGCCCCATACGGGTAACCGCGGTCATCCTGCGAGTCCCGGTCACCGTAACCCGGATCGTGTGGTTTGCGACCGGCTACGCGGGCGGGCTCACCACCGGGTCATGGGCCGCGATCTACGACTCGGCCGGTAACCGCGTCGCCGCAACCGGCGACATGTCCACCGCCACCTACGAACCGGCCGAAGTCCACAACGCGGGCGGGGCGACGATCAGCTCGCCCCTGACAGCGTCCTACTCGGCGCCCGCCGGCGTCTACTACGTCGCCTCGCGCTGGCAGTACAACGTCGGCACAGGCGACGGTCCGATGCTCCTCGCCGCAGAATCCGCGGCGGGCGCCCCACCGAACGTGTTCGGGCAAAGCGCCGTGCGGCGCTTCGGCGTCTACACCACCGGCGCCGCCGCAGCCCCCGCAACGATCGCCGTCGCCTCGATGGAGAACGGCGCCAATCGCTTCTGGGTCGCCCTCGCCTAACTCCCCTTTCCCACAAGCCCCGTGCCGTTCTGGCCGGGGCTTTTTTCATGTCTGGAGACACCACGCATGGCAGTCCCTTTCAGCCCTGACCGGCTCGTCTCAATCCTGCGCGCCGAGGGCGTGCGCGTCGTCGAGGTCGACGAGTGGCGCACCCACAACCGCAACCACCGCGGCAGCTTCGGCCCGATCAACGGCGTGATGATCCACCACACCGTTTCGAGCGGCACCGACTCGTCGGTGCAGCTCTGCTACTCCGGATACGACGAGCTGCCCGGCCCGCTGTGTCACGGCGTGATCGCCAAGGACGGAACGGTTTACCTGATCAGCTCGGGCCGCGCGAATCACGCCGGGGGCGGCGACGCCCGCGTGCTCGCCGCGGTCATCGCCGAGCAGTCCCTACCCCCGACAAGCAAGCACGAGGGCTCGTCGGGGGCGGTCGACGGTAACGCCCACTTCTACGGGTTCGAGTGCGTCAACCTCGGCGACGGCCGCGACCCGTGGCCGGCCGAGCAGCTCGACGCGATCGAGCGGACCTCGGCGGCGATCTGCCGCGCGTACGGATGGTCGGCCGCATCCGTCATCGGCCACAAGGAGTGGAGCGACTGGAAGAGCGACCCGCGCGGCTGGTCCATGGACGACATGCGCGAGCGCATCGACCGGCGTCTCGGCCGCACGCCCGAGCAGCCCAAGCCCACCCCGCCGCCAGCCGCGCAGTACGCGCCGTTCCCCGGCGTCGCATGGTTCAAGCAGAACCCCCGCTCACCGCTCATCACCGCCATGGGCCGCCGCCTCGTCGCCGTCGGGTGCAGCCGCTACTCGCAGGGACCAGGCCCCCAGTGGACCGAGTCTGATCGCCAGTCCTACGCGGCATGGCAGCGGCACCTCGGCTACGCCGGCGACGACGCCGACGGATGGCCGGGCCCGACCTCATGGGCCGCCCTCAAGGTCCCCAAGGTCTAACCCCGCACCGGGCCCGCCCGCACCAGCGGGCGGGCCGTCCCCACCCTGTGGAAAAGGAACTGCCCATGAACGACGCTTCCCGCCGCACCGTGCGCACCATCGTGCAGACCGTGCTCGCCCTCGCCGCCGGCCTACCCCTGATCATCGACGCCGCGGGCATCCCGCAGACCGCCGTCGGCGTCGGCCTGGCCCTCGCCGTCGCAGGTGGCGTAACCCGCGTCATGGCGCTGCCCGTGGTCGAGGCCCTGCTGCCGCAGTGGCTGCGCGCCGCCCCGAGCGCCGACGCCGAGCTGCTCGCCCTCGACCGGAAGACCGGCGGGCGCCGGTGACCGACCCTTCCCCGTCCGACGTCGCCCTCGAACTGGAACGGCTGCGCGCGACCGTCGAGGCGGGATTCGCCCGCATCGACGGATCGCTCGCCCTGCTCGTGCAGCGATCCGACCAAGTCGACCGGCAGCTCGCCGACCACGAGCAGCGCCTCGACGCCCTCGAAAAGACCCGGTGGCCGCTCCCGAGCGTCCTCGCCATGGTCGCCGTGATCGGCCTCGCCCTCACCCTCTGGCAGACCGCCGCCCACTGAACACAGCGCGCCCCCGTCCCGGCCTCGTGCCGGTGGCGGGGGCGCCCTTTTTCGTTTTGAAGACAGGCGAGAGGGCTCTCGACGGTGCACTCGTCGAGGGCCCTCTGCCCGGGGTCACCGTGTGCGCGATCTACGCGAACGCTGGCACGGGAGGTGCTCCCCTTCCACCGCCACCCGCCCCCGCGAGGGAGGCGCTATCCGGGCGGGCGGCGTGGTCTGTGTCGCGCGGTTTGGCGTGGCGCCCGCGGGGCGCGGGCGGTGCCTCCTCCTCCGAAGTGGGTGGCGTCTCGGCCCACGGAGCGGGCGGGGGCTCGAACCTCGGAGTCGGGGGCGGCGCGAACCTCTGAGCGGGCGGTGCCTCGGCTCTCGGGGTGGGCGGCGCCTCGACGAACACGATGACAGGCTCTTTCCAGCAGTAGCAGCGATATCGCTTGCCCGGACGGTTCGGCGCAGGGGTGACTGCGCGCCGCGCGCTCGGCAGCGATGCCCATACCGCCGTGAGGGCGAGCAGAGCGAGACTTACGCCGATCGAGATCGCGCCGACGAGCACGGGACCGAGGTTCATTCGGCCGCCTCGCTCACTGCGCCACGGTCGCAGACGAACAGACCGAGCAAGTCGGCGAGTTCGAAGGCCAGGCCGCGGGCGTCACCCTCGGGCACCTCGCAGATCGGGGTGCGGTTGCGGTCTACCAGCCATACAGCACGCGGCGCGCCGGCGATGGAGGGACGGTATACGGCGCCGATGTTCGGTTCGCTCTTCACGCTGCCCCCTGGTAGCCGATGCTGAACCCGAAACGCTTCGCACCGGCGCCGTTGGTGGCAACGTCCCACCGGTCAGCCACCCTCGACACGAGGAACAACCCTCGGCCGTTTTCTTCTCGCCACGGCGGGGCGGTCCGCGGCACCCGGGGCAGCCACTCGGGGCGGTCGTCGTTCACCCACACGGTGACGTTGTCCGAACCCAGGGACACATCCACCGTGATCAGGTTGGTACGCGTGTGGTGGTAGGCATTCGTAACCACCTCGGACACGCACAGTCGGAGCTGCTCGACGATGTCCTCGTGCCCAAAGGCGACCACCAGAACGGCCACCATGTCGCGAAGAATCTTCGGCGTCGTCGCGGCACGAGGCGCAACGAATCTGTAGCTAACGCCCAGCTCGGGCGGCGGTGCAGGGGGTAAAGCGCTAGTCGTCATGTCCTCGTCTCCCAACGCGGTAGTGCTCGCGCTGCCCGCCATGCGTGGCAATGGCCGCCCCCGGGGTGACGACGCGTCAAGGCGCGTGCCAGCGGCTGCACTTCGGTCTTATTGGCGTGCGACGCGGTGCTGTGAAGACCGTAGCGGGTCCGCATCACAAGTGATACCCCTTCGCCTCACAGTTGCCACAATGTGGACCAGCCCAAAACGACGGGCCACACTGAGACCCGACAGGGAGAGAGAGGCCGATGCCAAACCGCAAAGCCCCGACCGCTCGGCAGCGGCGCCTCGGGACCGAGCTGCGCAAGATACGAGAACACGCCGGTCTCACCCCTGCCCAAGCCGCACAGCTCCTCGGTTCCGACCGAACGGCAATCGCCAACATCGAGTCCGGCCGATCCGGCGTGAGTGGCGAGCGAGTGCGCACCTGGGCAGGGCACTACGGATGCGCCGATACGGCGTACATCGAAGCTCTCGCCGCCATGGCCGAAGAGCGCTCGCAAGGGTGGTGGGACGAGTACCACGGCGTCCTGTCGTCCGGAGCACTGGACTTGGCAGAGCTCGAAGCCCACTCCACAGCCCTGCGTGCGGTGCAGATCATGCACATGCCCGGACTCCTGCAAACCGAGGAGTACGCTCGCGCTGTGTTCGAAGAGGCCGTGCCGACACTCAGCCCGGCAAGCCTGCGCCGACAGCTCTCGTACCGACTGAAGCGCCGCGACGTCCTCGACCGCCCCAACCCGCCACAGTGCACGTTCCTGATCCACGAGGCCGCGCTGCGGCTTGAGTTCGGCGGCGCCAAAGTGGCCAGGGCTCAGCTCGAACGATTGCTAGAGCAGTCGGAGCGGGAGAACGTAACAGTGAGGGTCATCCCGTTCGCAGCCGGCGGGTTCCCCAATGCCGGGTCCTCGACCCTGTACGCGTCAGGGCCGGTCCCGCAGCTCGACACGGTACAGACCGACACCGCGCACGGCCCCGCTTTCCTCGACGCCGAGACGCGTCTCGACAACTATCGCGCGATCCTCGACCGAACCGAGCAGCGGTCCCTCGACCCTGACCGGTCAAGGGACTTTATCCACGAAAGAGCACAACAAGTATGAAGGCGTGAGATTGTGGAAATTAAGTGGGAGAAGTCCCGTTACAGCACGGATGCCGAGGGCAGTAACTGCCTGGAGGTCAGCGCAGGGGAAGGCGACGAGATCCTGCTGCGGGAGAGCGACGACCCCGCCGTGATCATTCGCACGACCCGCGCCAAGCTGCAAGCTTTCCTCGACGGAGCTCGCGCCGGCCAGTGGGACAAGTACGGCACCGGCGCCTAGACCGAAGCCCAACACAACGCGGCCCCCGCCCGAAGCGGGGGCCGTTTTGCGTTTCCGGACCACCTCACAAGTTGGCATATGCCGAATCACTCGTTTGACGGCAAACAGTTGAGTCCACTCGGCTTCACACGTTACCTTCCATTCAAGAGCCAGTGGCGTGCATCGCACGCAAGTGGCTGTAACTCCCCATGGCCGCAAGCTGGTTGGGGAAGCGCTAAACGGGCCTCTCGCTTGCTGCTCACACGGCCATCGAGAGGGGCGCCACCGCTGCGGAGGAGGCAAGCCATGCTCGCTCAACTCGCAAGACCGAAACGGCAGACCGATCTCGGGCTCGCCGCTGAACGCGGCTACTGGTGCGAGGCCCTGCTGCACCACTCCGACGCGGATCTACCGCCCGACCCGCGGTCGTTGAGTCTTCTGCCCGATCCGATGTCCGCGATACGCCTGCTGCGCCTACAGCTACGACAGAACGCGCCGTTCGGCCTCGACATCAACGAACTCGCCCGAGCTGCCGCATGGTTGGAAGACGGATGGGTGCACGCCCTCGGCGCTCTCGCGAGGGATGAGCCGTGCGGATTCAGGGTGAAACTCCCGCAGGGTGAGTACCTCGAATGGGTCATACGCCCCGTGCGCGTGTACCTCGCCACGCCCAGTGAGTCCCCCCACCAGCACCCCACCGCACGTAGGGAATTACGCCGTTGAGCACCACCCTCGTAACTGATCACCCGGCGTGGGTGATGCCCCCGGGCCTGAACGGGGAAGCGCTGCGAGTCGTCGAGTACAAGGAAGTTCCCTGGCTCGCTCACTGGCAGGGAGCCGGCCTCGTACTGCGCCCCCTCGGGACGGACGACGCCGAGGCGCCGACGATCAGCTACACCTCGGCGATCATGCTTCCCCGCGAACGCGAGCAGGACCGCCTCGCGCAGACCCTCGCGCAGCTCGGCACAGTCGCCCGCCTCACCACGCCGGATCTGTGGGACTCGATCACCGCGGCGATCTTCCATCACTTCGGCCGAGACAAGCAGGGCGCCGCCCTCTACCGCAGGTGGTGCGCCGCCTTCGGGCGCTCTCACGACACGTTCGCCGGCCCCCTGGCCATGCCCCCCACGGCCCCTACGGTCCTGCACCTCAGCGATCAAGGGTTCGACGCGATCCGTCTCCGCTTTTACAAGCCCCTCTTGCGAGCAGCAGCTCGGGCCTACGTCGACAACGCCGACGAGTGGGTGACCCTCGAACCTGACCGCCTCTTCAAGGCCCTGTGCGAGGTACGCAGGCTCGGCGCGTGGACTGCCGCCGCGGCGGTCGCCGACTACACGGGCGACTTCTCCCTGTACCCCCACGCAGACCGCGCTCTGCGCACCCGCGCCCGCCGCGCACAACCTGATCTCGACCTGCCCCAGGACGACGCCGCGTTCATCGCACTCTGGCGCTCATGGGCGCCCGACCGCGTCGAGCTGCACACCCTGACCCTGTTCACTCTCACGTGGGGGGCCCATGCCGGTACCTACTCATAGCCTCGTCGTCTCGCCGTTCCTCGACGAGTACCTCGTACTACGCCCCGGGCACGACGACGGGGTGCAGATCCCGCTCGCGCGATACCTCGAACTGAACAAGGCAGCAAGCACCGGGGCCGAAGCGCCCGCGTGGCTCGTCGACGGCGCCCGCCAGGCATGGGGGATTGACCTGCCTAAGCACCGCCCCTTGCGCGACAAGGTGATCGTGCGTGCCCCCTCGACGTACGGCATGTCGCGTGCCTCGTGGGAGATCAACAAAGGGTGCGACTACGACTGTCCGCACTGCTACCTCGGCCTCAAGAGGTTCGAGGGGATGCCGGGCCCGGACAAAATCCGGCTGCTCGACATCATGCGCGACGCCGGCGTGCTCTGGCTCCAGATCACGGGCGGCGAGCCCCTGATCGACCGCGAGTTCTCCGAGATGTACTCGTACGCCTACGACCTCGGGATCATGCTCACGATCTCGACGAACGGCTCGCAGCTCCACAAGCCGAAGATCCTCGACACACTCACCGCTCGCCCCCCGCACCACCTGTCCTTGAGCGTCTACGGCGCCACCGAAGAGACCTACGACGGGTTCACCCGGAACCGAGGCGCATTCGGCCGCTTCATCGCCGGACTCGACGCCGCCCGCGAGGCCGGCCTGCGATTGCAGCTCAACATCGTCGTCACCAACGACAACGCCGACGAGTTCGCCGCCATGGAACAGCTCGCCGAGCAGTACGGGCAGGTGTACGTCTTCACGAACATGTCGCCCACCATCCAGGGCGACGCGACGCCGATCCCCGAGCAGGCCCTCAAGTACCTGCGTGCGCGGAAGCCCTTCAGCGGCTGCAACGCCGGACACACGTTCTTCCATGCGGACCCGTTCGGCCACGCGTCCATCTGCAAGATCGGCCGCGAGCCGCACATCCCCCTCATGCAGGAAGGCATCGAGGGACTCAAACGCCTCGGCGGCATCGCCGACGGCCTACAGCTTCGCACCGGGGGCTGCGCCGGCTGCTCGTTCGGTCAGAAGGACGCCGACGGCAACCCGGGCGGCTGCACCACCTGCCGCCCCATGGCAAAGCTCTACCAGGAGGCGAAGGCACCGCGAAACATGTACTGCCAGCATCCCGACCCCGAACCCGTGAGGTGAACCCATGGCAACCGCCATTGAGCCCCGCACCACCAGCCGCGCGCCCGTGATGCTCTCGATCACGCCGCGCCCGACCGAGTCGGCCGCCGGCCCGCTCCCCGTCGCGATCACGTCCCGTCCGATCGCGGACGACGGATTCAGGATCACGAAGGACATCGGCTCGTTCTCCGAGGCCCTCGGCTGCTCCTGCCAGGCCGACGACGACCAGCCGTACTAGACCGCACCTGCACACAGAGCCGCCCCCGCCCGCGTAGGGTCGGGGGCGGCTCGCTGTCCACCCCCAGGAAGCCCCCATGCCCGTAGACCGCATCCACTGGGACGACCTACCGCTCGCCGCGCGCGCCGCCGTCGAGCAGCACACCGGCCCGGTACTGCACGCCTCAACCGCCGACGGCGGCGCAAACAGCGGCATCGCCGCCGCCCTCACGACCGCCGCCGAGACCCTGTTCGTCAAGGGCGTGCCCACCGATCACCCGCAGATCCGGACGCAGCAGCGCGAGGCGTCGATCAATCCGTACCTGCCCCCGTCATGTCCCCGGCTTCTGTGGCACGTACAGGCCGCCGGATGGGACCTGATCGGGTACGAGCACCTCGTCGCCCGTCACGCCGACTACGCTCCCGGCTCGGCCGACCTACAGCTCGTCGCGGTCGCCCTGCGCGAACTCCAGAGCACGCCCTGCCCAGACATCCCACTCAAACGCGCCGAGGACCGGTGGAGCGGCTACGCAGGCCCCGCCGGCGTCGATCGGCTCGCCGGCGACACCCTGCTTCACACCGACCTCGCCCCGCACAATGTGTTCATCACAGACCGTGCCCACCTGATCGACTGGGCATGGCCCACCCGGGGCGCGGCATGGATCGACCCCGCCGTGCTCATCCTGCGACTCATGGAAGCCGGACACACGGCGGAAGCAGCGGACGCATGGGCCCGCGGACAGTTCCCGTCGTGGGCAGCAGCCCCGCACACTTCCGTCGCCGCATTCTCCGAGGCCAACGCCCGAACCTGGGATGAGATCGCCCGGGAGGACCCGCAGGACTGGAAAAAGCACATGGGGCGGCTTGCCCATGACTGGGTGACCTACTGGCGCACCCGCAGGTAGCGCCACCGCCCCCGCCCGTCGGCGCCCACTGAGGAGGCCGACGGGCGTTGTCATGCCTACGGCGCGAAAGGACTCGCGCCGTAGGCTGGAGCACCGAAGTTCAGCGGTCGTTCCGCTGTCTCGGTTGAATGATCACGAACGCGGAGCTACCTTCGAAAGGCCGTTGATGATGCGGTCCATCGCGTCGCCGCCCGTCGGGTCGGTCAGGTTGGCCAGCATCTTCAGCGTGAACTTCATCAGCACCGGGTGCGTCAGGCCGCGCTGCGTGGCCACCTTCATCACCTTCGGGTTGCCGATCAGCTTCACGAAGGCGCGACCCAGCGTGTAGTAGCCGCCGTAAGTCTCCTTGAGCACCTTCGGGTAGCTGTGCAGCGCCAGCTCGCGCTGCGCCGGGGTGGCCCGGGCGTGCGCCTGCACGATGACGTCGGCCGCGATCTGGCCCGACTCCATGGCATACGCGATGCCCTCGCCGTTGAACGGGTTGACGAGCCCGCCCGCGTCACCGACCAGCAGCAGGCCCTTGGTGTAGTGCGGCTGCCGGTTGAAGGCCATCGGCAGGGCCGCGCCGCGGATCGGCTGGGTCATGTTCTCGGGGGTGTAGCCCCAGTCCTCCGGCATGGAGGCGCACCAGGCCTTGAGGACCTCTCGCCAGTCCAGCTCCTTGAAGGCGGAGGAGGAGTTCAGGATGCCGAGGCCGACGTTCGACGTACCGTCGCCCATGCCGAAGATCCAGCCGTAGCCGGGCAGCAGCCGGTCCTGCGCGCCGCGCCGGTCCCACAGCTCCAACCAGGACTCCAGGTAGTCGTCGTCGTGCCGCGGCGAGGTGAAGTACGTACGCACCGCGACACCCATCGGCCGGTCCTCACGCCGGTGCAGGCCCATCGCCAGGGAGAGGCGGGAGGAGTTGCCGTCGGCCGCGACGACGAGCGGGGCGTGGAAGGTGACCGGGGTCTTCTCCTCGCCCAGCTTCGCCTGCACACCGGTGATGTGCCCGGTGCGGGGGTCGCGGACCGGCTCGCCGACGTTGCAGCGCTCGTACAGCCGGGCGCCGGCCTTCTGCGCCTGGCGGGCCAGGGTCTCGTCGAAGTCGTCGCGCTTGCGGACGAGTCCGTAGTCCGGGAAGGAGGCGAGTTCCGGCCAATCCAGCTGGAGCCGCTGCCCGCCGCCGATGATGCGCAGGCCCTTGTTCCGGAGCCAGCCGGCCTCTTCGGAGATGTCGATGCCCATCGCCACCAGCTGCTTGGTGGCGCGCGGGGTCAGCCCGTCGCCGCAGACCTTCTCCCGGGGGAAGGCCGTCTTCTCCAGCAGCAGGACGTCCAGTCCCGCCTTGGCGAGGTAGTAGGCGGTGGTCGAGCCGGCGGGCCCGGCCCCGACGACGATCACGTCCGCGGAGTGTTCGGAGAGGGGCTCGGTCACTGCGGGGTCTCCCGAAGGCTCGATCTCGATAAAGGGTGCCGGGCGGCCCCGGACACGTGCAGTCTATGCAGCGACAGAGATCGCGATCCGAAGGGCTGCCCGATGACGACTTCGCCGACCCGGCCGCTCCCCGCCATACAGCTGCGCGTACCCACCGACGAGGACGCCTTCGCCTGGCACCGGGCCTTCGACGACCCCGACGTCATGGAGTTCCTCGGCGGCCCCGCGGAGCTGTCCCTGTACGAGGAGTTCACCGCGCGCCAGCGCATGCACGACGCACAGCTCGGCTACTGCCTGTGGACCGTTCTGGACGACGAGGGCGAGGTGCTCGGCTTCACCGGCGCGCAGCCGTGGCCCCGGGAGAAGGACTGGGGTCCGGTGGGCGAGATCGAGATCGGCTGGCGGCTCGGCCGCGCCGCGTGGGGGAAGGGCTACGCGTACGCCGCCGCGCTGACCACCCTGGACCGCGTCCGTGCCGCCGGTGTCCCGCACGTGGTCGCGATGATCAACGACGAGAACGCCCGCTCCATCGCGGTGGCCGAACGCCTGGGCATGACCCTGGCGGACCGCTTCCCCCTCCCGGGCGGCACGAGGCACGCGCGGCGGTACGAACTGACGCTGACGCGGGGGTGAAGAGGGCGGGGGTGTACGGGTTCACGCGCGTGCGGGACTTCTCCCCCCTCGGGGCATGCGCGGGGCCCGTGGCTGCCCACCCGCCCCCTGCCTGCGGGTGGGCGCTCGGGTGACCGGATGTCGGCGTCCGGCATCAGGCCTGGGGCGAGGCGCGATCCGCGGGAGCCGCACGGGCGGTATCGGGACCGTACGGCGGGGGCTGCGGTAAGCGGGGTCTCCGTGACCGGTATCAGAGAGGTCTTGGGGGTTTCCCGTCAGTCCCATAGTCCTTCCGTGTCGGGCCGGCCTGTCAAGGGCGCTCCCTTCGGTCGCGTCGCTGCGCGACGGCCTGCGGCCGCCCTTGACAGACCGTCCCGCCCCGGAAAGACAAGAGACTGCCGAGAAACCCCCAAAAGAACGGGCCGGTCCGAGGATCAAGGACGGGCCGGTCAGAGACGTCCGGCCCGTCTGGGGAGGGGCCGGGCCCGAGCCCGGGCCCTCCCACCGCGCTTCCGGGGCGGGGCAGGCGGCCAACCTCCCCAAAACCCCGACCACAAGCCCCTCGGGGGGAGGGGGGCGCGTCAAATCGCTACGCGCTCCTCGCCGACGGCGTCCGACGCCCCTCCGGGGCTGATACCCACACCAGAGCGTGACCAGCAGCGCATCAGAATCCGACGAGCGCATCAGATCGCTACGCGCTCCCCATTTCTCGGCGTCCACCCGCCGTCTGGGGCTGATGCCCGGATCAGAAACCGACAAGGAGCTTTCGTCCGTCGTGGCTCCGCACGTGGGCCGGGCTCAGCCCTTCTCGCCGATGGCCGCACGGAGCCAGTCGAGAGTGCCCTGCCCCAGGAGCTCGTCGGCGAGCCTCTGTCCGGTCTCCGTAGTGAGCCGCGCCCTGCTGTTGTCAATCCACCGCTGCGCGGCCGCGTACCCCTGCGCCTTGTACTCGATGCCCTGAAGCATGCACTCCAGCTTGTCCGCGTCGCGCGCACAAACCGCCTCGGGAGAGTCCTTCCCCTCGTACTCGGCGACCAGGTCCTGGATCGCAGCCGCGAGCACCTCGGGCATCCCCGCGGTCTGGTCGGCGGTCACGGCCCGCGGGTCCCCAGCCGGTGCGTACTTCTTCCCGAGGTGGTTGACGTCCCCGGTTCGGGTCTCCTGCGTGTCGTGCCACACGGCGAGGAACGCCGCACGCGCGGGGTCAGCGCCCTCCAGCTTCGCAATGATCGACGCAATGAGCGAAGTGCGCCAGGAGTGCTCGGCCACGCTCTCGGGGTCCTTGACGCCGGCCATCCACCAGCCCGTGCGGCGAGTGTGCTTGAGCGTGCCGGCCTCATAGAGGAAGCGCGCCACCGCGGACAGGTCGTCAGCCACTGTGTCTCCTTCTTAAGCCTCGGCGAGGCGGATCGCATACCGGATGCCCTCCAGCTCTCGATGCGTACGCGTCGAGGCCGTGGTGCCATCCAACAGCACGGGCAGTTGTGCCCGCAGTGCCCGCCCGGCGTCTGAGGTCATGCGGAGGAGACCCGGGCGGGCCGCGAGCAAAGCCCACAGCGTGTGCACGTTGAGGTCGAAGAAGCCGTGCTGCGGGGAAAGCCCGCCGACGAGGTGCTGGAGCAGCCGGTGGCCGTGCCAGGTCATCGCGCCGGAGTTCGCGATGAAGTCGTCGCACAGCTCCGGGTGCGCGGACTCGCCGATCCAGTAGGCCCAGTAGCTGAGGTTCGCGGACTCACCCGCGTCGTCATCGTCGAGCATGGTCGCGATGAAGTGCTGCATCCGATCACGGTCGCCCTGGCGTGCGGCTACAGCGGCGACGGAGCGGGAGGTGAGCCATTGGGTGAGCCAGTCAGAAGGCCTCTCGGCATTGCGCTGCTGAGCAAGCCAGGCGGACGTATCTGCCGCGTCGTCGTAGCCGGCAAGGTAGAGGGCCTGTCGCCGGAGGAGAAACTGCTGCCTGGGGTGTGCCTCCTCGGCCATGCGCCGCATGTGGCCGAAGAAGCGACGGCGCTCCTCCATGGTGAACTGGGGCTGGCTCGCAACGGGTCCGCGGCGGGGACGTAATGGGGCGTCGCCGGCGCGTACCGGCTCCGGGGTGACGCCGTTGAAGGGCCATACCAGCACCGCGACCAGGTCACGCTGCATGACCCAAGCGCCGAGCGGACTGTCGGCGGGCGTGTCCTCGTCGTCCAACGCGCCGGCCAGCAGCACATCTGCTTCCAGGGCCTTCTCCAGAGCGAGGAGCAAGGAGGGGGTGGCACCCATCCGCATCAGCCGGTGCCGGTGCAGCAGCATCTGACCGACGGCGAGCGCGGTCAGGGGACGCCGCCCCGTTTCCCAGCCCGCGACGGTGTCCGCTGAGACCGCGAACGCTTCCGCGAGAGTCTCTTGCGTGTGGCCGAGCTGCTCGCGGATGATCCGGAACACGTGACCGGAGACTGTCCCGCCGCGGCTTCGTCGCCGGCTTCCCTGACTGGTGGTCAGGGTGGAAGTCGGGTTGGTGCCCATGACGCTCCCTGTGCCCAGGCGTGCTGCTAGGTAACCCGTACTGGTGGTCACTTCGAGCGAACCGGCGTGAAATCTAGGCTCGTTGTCGTGGTCCCCAAGTCGCTCAGCGTAGCGGTTTTGATGCTGATGAGTGCCGCAGGAGACACCGCTCGATTCCCGCTAACGGTAGGGAGAACCCCGTGGCCGACCGCACGAACCGATGCCCGGATGCGCGTGGTGTGCTGTCCATCGACACCTCGGACAACTCGATCCACGGCCTGCTCGCCGTGCGCGAGCCCAGCGCCGACCTCCTCGACCGCGCGCTCGTCGGCTGGGAGCGCTTCATCGGCACCGCCGAGGATCTGGCTAATGCCTGAGGCGTACGAGTACGTAACGCACCCCCTGCTAAGACGCCGTGTCCGTGACATCGCGTCGGGGACTGAGGGCGAGCTGATGGCCGTGGTCAACGAGAACGTGTCCACGACGGCAATCGACCGATGGGTCGAACTGGCCTATATCCGTGGCACCAACGGCCGTGAGATCTCGACCGCCATCGGCAACGTCGAGGCGGCCGGCCGCTGAGCACCGTCTGCACCCATCGCACACCACCCAAAGGAGACAACCATGTCCAGCCCCCATCCGGTTCCGCCCCCGCCGCCGTGCAGCGCCGGTAAGGGCGAGCCGCCGACACCCGCCCACACCGCAACCCTGGTCATGCAGCCCGGCACACGTGACGCTCGCAGCTTGCTCAGCGCTGACGACTTCATGGCCGTCACTGCGACCGTCGCCAAGGACAACCCCGAAACAGACTGGGCCATGGCCGAACGCGTCACCCTGGAGGCCATAAAGTTCGTGGCGGTTGCGGCCGGAGACGCCCGCGGCATCGCTCCGTCCCGCGTCGTCGACGAGGGGTGGCACGCACTCATCCTGCACACCGCGATCTACAAGAGCCTCTGCGAGCGTCTCGGCGGCGGCTTCGTCCACCACTACCCGGAACTCCCCGACTCCACCCGCTACGACCCTGGCTTCATCGAGCGGACCATCGGCGCCATCGAGCTGGCCGGCTTCGCCGTCAACCGGGAGCTGTGGACCGGCCCGACTGACGGCATCGTCCAGGTGGTTGCGTCCTGCCAGCACTCCCCGAACTGCGGGCCCATCCAGCCCATGCCGACCCCGCAGTGTCTCTCCGAGCCGTCCTGACCGCCGCTACCCTGCGATCGGAAGGGAGTCACCATGCAGGAGTGGACAGACCCTCGGTACGCGGAGCTCGTAAAGCGCTGGCTTGAGACAACGGACCCACAGAAGCAGGACGGGGCACAGCCCCAAGCCAGCCGAGGGTTCATCATGACGCCGCCCGGAACCGAATGACACAGGCCCGGTCGTCCAGGGCGGCCGGGCCCATCTCTGTCTGGAGTCAGCTGCATGACTACGTGGGACAGCTATGCCGGCCTCACCCCCGTCGGCCGAGCTGGGCCGCCGCCACTGTTCAGCTGGACGCCCTTCCCAGGACACGGCCCCGGCTCGGAAACCTTGGGAATCGACGCGGGCTCAACCGTCCTGGAACTGGGCTGCGGCAAGGGCGACCGGCTTGCTTACCTGGCCAGTCTCGGCGTCCGCGCGGTCGGCGTCGACATCTCGGCCGTACAGGTGGCCGCAGCGACAGCGCGCTGGGGATCCGCCGTCGAGGTGCACCGAGCAGACGCCGTTCACTACCTACAGCACAGGCCCGACTCCTTCGACGCTGTGTACTCCGCCTTCGGGGCGCACTGGTTCACCGACCCCGAGCTTCTCCTGCCGGCGATCCGGTCGCGGCTTCGCGAGGACGGGGTGGTGACACTGGCGCACGTCCCGCCAGGTGACGATTTCGACTCGGATACCTACGCGCCCGTTCCCGATGTAGGCCCGGTGCTGCGCTGGGAGGGCGAGGCCACCCAGTGGGCGAACGCATTACAGCGCTGCGGCTTTGTCCAGCCGAGGGTCGTGGCGATTCCCCCGCCCGTCGGCTCGCGCGGTGTTCGCACGGTCGTGATCCGCGCCCTTGGTTAGGCCGTCCGGCCAGGGCTACTTGCGGACCAGTAGGGCCGACCGCCGTCAAATGGCAGGCCTCGGAGACCGCCTGCCCCAGACGGCGGGGGGACGCCGAGAAATGGGGAGCGCGTAGCGATCTGATGCGCTCGTCGGATTCTGATGCGCTGCTGGTCACGCTCTGGTGTGGGTATCAGCCCCGGAGGGGCGTCGGACGCCGTCGGCGAGGAGCGCGTAGCGATTTGACGCGCCCACCCTCCCCCCGACGGGCTTGTGGCCGCTGTTTGGGGGAGGTTGGCCGCCTGCCCGGCTCGGGAAGCGACGTGGGAGGGCCCGGGCTCGGGGCTGCCCCCTGCCGCAGCGCTGGCCGGACATCCCTGACCGGCCCGCCCTTGAACCTCGGACCGGCCCGTTCTTTTGGGGGTTTCCTGGCAGTCTCTTGTCTTTCCGGGGCGGGACGGCCTGTCAAGGGCGGCCGCAGGCCGTCGCGCAGCGACGCGACGAAGGAGCGCCCTTGACAGGCCGGCCCGACACGGAAGGACTATGGGACTGACGGGAAACCCCCAAGACCTCTCTGATTCCGGTCAGCTCGGACCCCGCCTCCCGAAGCCGCTGCCGCACAGGAAATCCGGGCCCGCTCCCCACCCCCGCCGCGGTGGGTGGGCAACCACCGGCCTCGCGCATGCCCCGAGGGGGAGAAAGTCCCGCACGCGCGTGGACCCGTACACCGCCCGCCCCTAGAACACCGACAAGCCCGTCAGTGTCGTGAAGCGGTCCAGGGCCGCCACGCCTGCCACCGAGTTGCCCTGGGGGTCCAGGCCCGGACTCCAGACCGTCAGGACGCATTGGCCCGGGACGACCGCGATGATGCCGCCGCCGACGCCGCTCTTGCCCGGGAGGCCGACGCGGTAGGCGAATTCGCCCGCCGCGTCGTACGTCCCGCAGGTCAGCATCACCGCGTTGATCTGCTTGGCCTCGCTGCGCGTGAGGAGGCGGGAGCCGTCCGCGCGCAGGCCGTGGCGGGCCAGGAAGAGGCCCGCGCGGGAGAGGTCCGCGCAGCTCATCTCGATGGAGCACTGCCAGAAATAGTGGTCCAGGAGCGCCGGTACCGGGTTGTCGATGTTGCCGTACGAGGCCATGAAGTGGGCGACGGCCGCGTTGCGGTCGCCGTGTTCCTGCTCGGAGGCGGCTACTTCCGGGTCGAAGGCGAGGGACTCGTTCCCGCTCTCGGCGCGGAGGAAGGTGAGGAGTTCGCTGCTCGCGTCGCCCGTGAGGGTCTGGAGACGGTCGGTGACCACGAGCGCGCCCGCGTTGATGAACGGATTGCGCGGGATGCCGTTCTCGTACTCCAGCTGCACGAGAGAGTTGAACGGGTTGCCCGAGGGCTCCCGGCCGACCCGCTCCCACAGGCTGTCGCCGCCCTCGGCGAGGGCCAGGGCGAGGGCGAAGACCTTGGTGATCGACTGAGCGGAGAAGGGGACCTGCCAGTCCCCCACCCCGTACACGTTGCCGTCGAGGTCGGCGATCGCCATCCCGAAGCGGCTGCGGTCGACCGTCGCGAGGGCCGGGATGTATGCGGCGGGCGTGCCGCTGCCGACCAGCGGGGCGATGTCGGTCGCGATCCGCTCCAGCAGGGCGTCGTAGTCCATCAGGCCTTGGTGCCCCGGTGCAGCGCGACGATGCCGCCGCTGAGGTTGCGCCAGGCGACCTTGGACCAGCCGGCCTTCTGCAGGAGGCCGGCGAGCGCGGGCTGGTCGGGCCACTCCCGGATGGACTCGGCGAGGTACACGTACGCGTCGGGGTTGGAGGACACCGCGCGGGCGACCGGCGGCAGGGCGCGCATCAGGTACTCGGTGTAGACCGTGCGGAACGGCGCCCAGGTGGGCTGCGAGAACTCGCAGATGACGACCTGCCCGCCGGGCTTGGTCACGCGGTACAGCTCGCGCAGGGCGGAGTCGGTGTCCTGGACGTTGCGCAGCCCGAAGGAGATCGTCACGGTGTCGAAGACGCCGTCCTTGAAGGGGAGCCGAGTGGCGTCGCCCGCCGTCAGCGGCAGCCACGGGTGCTTCCTCTTGCCCTCGCGGAGCATCCCGAGGGAGAAGTCGCAGGGGACGACGTACGCGCCGGTCGCGGCGAAGGGCAGCGAGGAGGTCGCGGTTCCGGCGGCCAGGTCGAGGACCTTGTGCCCGGGGCGCGCGGCGACCGCCTTGGCGACCTCCTTGCGCCACAGCCGGGCCTGGCCGAGGGAGAGGACGTCGTTGGTGAGGTCGTAGTTCGCCGCGACGCCGTCGAACATGGAGGCGACTTCGTGCGGCTGCTTGTCCAGGGATGCGCGGGTCACTGGCGTTGGCCCCTCGGTGTGCGGTACGGATCGGCGGATACGGGGCCCATCCTCTCAGGCCGCACGGCCCCCTGTGGCGGGGGCTCCACGACGGCGCACAACTGGCCCGGAGGACAGTTGCGCGGGGCCGTCGTGGCCACGTTGACTGGCGGGGTGCGGCCCGGTGAGAGGGTCACCCTCCGGATCAGCACCCGAATCGTGGCCGGTCCGGGCAGTGGCCGCCGCGAACAGAGGGCTTCACGATGCCGGCAGGCCATTCCACCGGTCGCTCCCACCGCGGTACCCGAAACGATCCGCGTACCAGCCCGCGTGCCAGGCGCCGGGCCGAGCGGCAAAAGCGGCTGCGGCGTACGCTTCTCGGCTCGGCGACGCTCGTCGCGGTCGCGGTCGGTGTGGCCGCGTACGCGGGCGGCTCGAAGGACGGGGACACGGTCGCCGACGGCGGCAAGAAGACGGCCGCCCAGCCCGATCAGCTCGACGGGGAATCCACCGACGGCGCGGACCCCTCCGCGCAGGGCGGCCGGAGCTCCGCCTCCCCGGCGCAGCAGTCCACCCCGCCCGCCTCCCCGCCCGCGGCCTCGCCCTCGCCGTCCCCCGCCACGACCGCGCCCGCCCGCCCGGGGGTCTTCACGGCCTCCGCCGCCTCCGGGCAGCCCCAGGGCAAGGGGACCGTGCGCCGCTGGCGCGTGGAGGTCGAGGAGGGCAGCGGGGTGGAGCCGGACGCCGCGGCCAAGGCCGTCGAGGCGATCCTCGGTGATCCGCGCGGCTGGACCAGGGACCCGGCGTACGGTTTCCAGCTGGCCGGTCCCGGCCAGCCGGTGGACTTCACCGTGAAGATCGCGACGCCGACGACCACCGACCGGCTGTGCGAGGTCGTCACCCCCGAGCTGATCGGGGAGACGAACTGCCGGGCCGGCCACACCGTCGTGGTCAACCTCAAGCGCTGGCAGGAGGGTTCGCCGCAGTTCAACGGCCCGGTGGAGGAGTACCGCGCGCTGATCGTCAACCACGAGGTGGGGCACGAGATCGGCCGCGAGCACGAGACCTGCCCGGGCCCGGGAAAGCCCGCGCCCGCGATGATGCAGCAGATCAAGGGGCTGCTCGGCTGCAAGGCCAACGCCTGGCCGTATGACGCGCGCGGAACTTATCTGTCGGGTCCGCGCGTCCCTTAACCGTGGAAACCTTGCGTGTCGTCAGCTTCAGCGTCCCCGGCTGGTTCCCCTCGTACGGCACTCAGGTGCCGCAGGGGGCCCAGCTCACCGAACAGGAATCGGCGGTCTTCGTGTGTCTGGCCACCGGCGCCTCCAACGCGGAGCTCGCCGATGAGCTCCAACTGTCGGTGAGCACGGTGAAGTTCCACGTCGGGAACATACGGGCCAAGCTCGGCGGGATAAGCCGGCTGCAGGCCTGCCTGC
The DNA here is from genome assembly GCF_042731135.1 of Streptomyces sp. NPDC059874. Taxonomy (NCBI): domain Bacteria; kingdom Bacillati; phylum Actinomycetota; class Actinomycetes; order Kitasatosporales; family Streptomycetaceae; genus Streptomyces; species Streptomyces sp. NPDC059874. Next base: position 5,803 of record NZ_JBHWJY010000071.1, on the reverse strand, counting down.
TCGCCGCCCTGGCGAGGGAAGGCGCGAGCGAGGACGTCGAGGACCGGCCGCTCAGCGGCGGCGGTGCAGCAGCCGACCACTGATGACCGTGGCCACGCAGGTCGTCGCCCCGCGCTCCAGCAGCTCCGCCTCGTCGGCCACCGCGAAGACCGCGAAGCGGGCCGGGGCGCCCGTCTCCAGCACCCCGTAGAAGGCCTGCCCGGCCGCGTCCCGTCCGGCGAGGGGGTCCAGGGAGGGAGTGCCCTCGTGGGCGGCCGGCGGCAGGATCGTCAGCCCCGAGCGGGACACCGCCGTGCGCACCGCCGGGACCGTGAAACGACCGGTGACCGCCACGACCCCGCGCGCGAGGAGCTTCTGGGTGCCGCGCCGGGCGCTGTTGCCCCAGCGCGCCTCCGTCATCTTGAGCTCTTCCAGCGCCGCCGCCCGGCTGAGGGGGTCGGCGCCGAGCTCCGCGACCTCGTAGGGGTCGTCCGGGTAGTACGTGCGCTCCAGCAAGTCGTCCGCCCCGCGCACCAGCAGCCCCGGTGTGAGCAACCCGGGCCAGCGGCGGGCGCGGGCGTGCGGGTAGCGCTCGGCGAGGTCCGCGAACGGGCCGAGCGCCGCGATCCGGTCGCCTTCGACCAGGACCGCGCCGTCGGGCACCGGCGCGGATCCGGGTCCGGGTCCGGGTCCGGGGAGGAGGAGTTCGGCGGAGTGGAGCGTACGCATCGGTTCGACGTCAGTCCTCGGCGTCAGTTCGTCGAGATGAGCTTCAGCTCGGGGTGGGCCGTGCCGCCCTCGATGGCGGTGGAGGAGATGTGCGAGACGACGCGGTCGTCGACCGGGTCGTTCGCCGGGTCGTCGTGCACCAGCAGGTGCTCGTACGTCGTCGCGCGCTGCGCCGGCGTGCGGCCCGCCTTGCGGATCAGGTCGATGATCTCCTGGCGGTTCGAGCGGTGCTTGGCACCGGCCGAGGAGACGACGTTCTCCTCCAGCATGATCGAGCCGAGGTCGTCCGCGCCGTAGTGCAGGGAGAGCTGGCCCGCCTCCTTGCCGACGGTGAGCCAGGAACCCTGGATGTGCGCGATGTTGTCGAGGAAGAGGCGCGCGATCGCGATCATGCGCAGGTACTCGAAGATCGTCGCCTGCGTACGGCCCTTGAGGTGGTTGTTCTCGGGCTGGTACGTGTACGGGATGAAGGCGCGGAAGCCGCCGGTGCGGTCCTGCGTGTCCCGGATCATCGCGATGTGCTCGATGCGCTCGGCGTTGGTCTCGCCGGTGCCCATCAGCATGGTGGAGGTGGACTCCACGCCCAGCTTGTGGGCGATCTCCATGATCTCCAGCCAGCGCTCGCCGGACTCCTTGAGCGGGGCGATCGCCTTGCGCGGCCGCTCCGGCAGCAACTCGGCGCCGGCGCCCGCGAAGGAGTCGAGACCGGCGGCGTGGATGCGCTGGATCGCCTCGTCCACCGACACCTTGGAGATGCGGGCCATGTGCTCGACCTCGGAGGCGCCGAGGGAGTGGATGACCAGCTGCGGGTAGGCCTGCTTGATGGCGGAGAAGTGGTGCTCGTAGTACTCGACGCCGTAGTCCGGGTGGTGCCCGCCCTGGAACATGATCTGCGTGCCGCCGAGCTCCACGGTCTCCGCGCAGCGGCGCAGGATGTCGTCGAGGTCGCGCGACCAGCCCTTCTTCGTGTCCTTGGGGGCCGCGTAGAAGGCGCAGAACTTGCATGCCGTGACGCACACGTTGGTGTAGTTGATGTTCCGCTCGATGATGTACGTCGCGATGTGCTCGGTACCGGCGTAGCGGCGGCGGCGCACCGCGTCGGCCGCCTGGCCGAGCGCGTGCAGCGGCGCGTGGCGGTAGAGGTCGAGCGCCTCTTCCTTGGTGATCCGGCCCCCCGCGGCGGCGCGGTCGAGGACAGACTGGAGAACGGCCTGGTCGGTCACCGGTGAGTCACCTTTCGGCGGTGTGTCTGTGTCAAGGTCCGGACCGATCCAGCCTACGCCAGGGACACTCCGTCACTTTTTTGAGGGGCACGTCAGGGGCTACGGGTCAGATCTCCTTCGGGGTTCCCGGCCGGGGTGTCGCCCGACTTGTAGTGCAGTGTCCCGTTGGCGTTGAGGGTGAAGCGTTCGTCGGCGGAGCCGTTGGAGCAGATGCCGGGGGCCGGGTTGGGGCCGCCGGCGGTGTCGAGGACGAGCGAGCGGTCGGTGGCGGAGGACAGCTTCCAGTCGCCGCTGCAGTCCGTGCCGAAGACGGGCAGGATCGACTTGTCGCGGCCGACGACCTCGCCGACCTTGCCGGCCTTGATGGTGATCTCGAACTCGCTGGAGACCCCCATGCGGGCGGTGGTGACGGTGCCCTTCCAGGTGCCGATGAGCTCCTTGGGGACGTCCGTACGGGTGCCGCTCGCGCTCGGCGTGGGGGCCGTGGAGGCCGTGGGGGCCGTGCCCGCGGGGGCCGGGGTGGAGGGGCGCGCGCTGCCGTCGGCGAGGTCGCGCTCCTTGTCTCCCTGCCCGGGGAGCATGCCCATCCCGTACAGCCCGCCGGACAGCACGGCCAGTACGGCGGCCGCGGCGAGCACGAGCGTGCAGCTGAAGCGGCGCCCGGCCGCGGTCACGCTCACCTGCCGCCCGTCGGGCGCGGTCCGCGGCTGCGGCACGCCTCCGGCGGTCTCGGTGGGGCTGCCGTACGGGCCCGCGGGGGCGGCGTACGGGGACCCGCCGGCCGTACCGGGCGAGGCGTACGCGGGATTCGGCGTCCCGAAACCCTGGCCGCCCGCGTCCTGCCCTCCGTACGAGGGGTCCGGCGCGCCGAAACCGGCCGCGACCTGGCCTCCGTACGACGGGGTCGCGAACGGCACCGGCCCGGACGGGGCTTCCCCGGCGGGCGGGGGCCCGAACCCGACTTCGGCGGGGGCGGCGTCCAGGTCCAGGAGGGCCACCGCCGCGCGGCTGGCCTGTTCCACCAGGGGGGCGGGGAGCCAGCCCGGGGCGCCCAGGGCGGGGGCGAGGGCCGCCGCGAGGGCTTCCGGGGCGGGGCGGTCGGTGGGGGCCTTGGCCAGGCAGGACTCGATCAGGTCGCGCAGCTCGCCGGGCGCGACCGCGTCCAGCTCGGGCGGCTCGTGGACCACCTTGTACAGGAGCGTCGCCGAGTTGTCCCCGGTGAACGGCGGCCGCCCGGTCGCGGCGAAGGCGAGTACGGCGCCGAGGGAGAACACGTCGGCCGCCCCGGTGATCCCCTTGCCGAGGATCTGCTCGGGCGACATGTAGCCGGGCGAGCCGACGGAGACCCCGGTGGAGGTGAGCGAGGCGGTGCCGTCGGTGGCCCGCGCGATCCCGAAGTCGATCAGCCGCGGCCCGTCGAGGGTCAGCATCACGTTCGACGGCTTCACGTCCCGGTGGACCAGCCCCAGCCCGTGCACGGCCACCAGGGCGCGCGCCAGACCCGCGCCGACGGCCCGTACCGAGACCTCCGGCAGCGGCCCGTGCGCGGCCAGCGCCCGGTCGAGGGAGGGCCCCGCCACGTATCCGGTGGCCACCCACGGCACCGGAGCCTCCGGGTCCGCGTCCAGGACGGGCGCGGTCCACTCGCCGCCCACCCGGCGGGCCGCCTCCACCTCGCGGCGGAACCGGGCGCGGAACTCCTCGTCGGCGGCGAAGTGCGGGTGCACGATCTTGACGGCCACGGTCCGGCCGCCCGCACTGCGCCCCAGGTAGACCCGGCCCATGCCGCCCGCGCCGAGCCGGCCGAGCAGCCGGTACGCGCCGATGGTCCTTGGTTCGCCCGCTTCGAGCGGCTGCATCGCGTCCCCCATCCCCCAGGAAGATCCTTGACAGCACCTTAGGGGGTCGGGCGAGATCGTTTACGGTTGCCGGCGTCGTACACACGCGAGGTGCGCAAGCGGAGGGGAACGGAACATGAGCGAGACCGTCCTGCCCGGCAGGAACCGGGCGGCCAAGGTCAGCGTGTTCTTCGCGATGGGGAGCCTCGGGGCTCTGGCGAACTTCGCCGGGCCCATCGCCTGGCTCAACCCGCCGATCTTCATCGGCATGGCCATCGTGTGCGCGTTGATCGCGATCCCGGCCGGGCACGTGGGCCGCTTCCGGGCCCGGCGGCTCGCGGGGGACGGGAAGGGCATGGCCCTGGCGGGCATCCTCGGGGGCTGGGCGATGCTCCTCGTCTCCCTGCTGGCGGTCGCGGCGGCGGTCGGGCTCCTCGTCGGCGTGGGCCTGCTGGTGGACAAGACGTAACGGCCCGGCATTCCTTTCCGCATTCCAGCGCCGGGCGCACGGAATGCGGAAAGGAGTGAAATCCTCGGAAACGGTTGGTAAAGCCTGTCAGGACTCCGTGACCGACTCCGCGACCGCCGCTTCCAGGAGCTGTACGGAGACATCCGCGGGATAGCCCGTCGTCGGTCCCGTGCGGCGCGCGAATTCCCTTACGCCGGCCAGCTGTTCCGGTCCGAAGCGGAAGTCGAGCGTGGTGAAGTACCGCTCCAGCAGGTCCGCGTCGAAGGCCTCCCAGCGGGCCGCCTGCTCGGCGACCTTGGTGACCTCTTCGAGGGACACGTCCCGGGAGGAGAGGAAGGCCTCGTGGACCTGGCGCACGACGGCCGGCTCGCGGTCGAAGTAGTCCTTGCGGGCGGCCCAGACGGCGAAGACGAACGGCAGTCCGGTCCACTCCTTCCACATGTGCCCCAGGTCGTGCACGGCCAGCCCGAGCCGGGGCGCGTCGTGCAGGGAGGCGCGCAGGGCGGCGTCCCCGATCAGTACGGCCGCGTCCGCCTCCTGCATCATCACGCTCAGGTCGGGCGGGCAGGTGTAGTAGTCGGGCCGTACCCCGTACTGCTCGGAAAGCAGCAGCTGGGCGAGGCGTACGGACGTACGGGAGGTCGATCCGAGGGCGACCCGGGCGCCGTCGAGCTGCTCCAGCGGCACCTGCGAGACGATCACGCAGGACATCACGGGGCCGTCGCAGCCGACCGCGATGTCGGGGAAGGCGACGAGCTGGTCGGCGTTGCGGAGGAATTCCACGAGGGTGATCGGGGCGATGTCGAGGTCCCCCTCGACGAGGCGCTCACTGAGCTTCTCGGGGGAGTCCTTGGTCAGCTCCAGGTCCAGCAGCGTGCCGGTTCGGGCGAGCCCCCAGTAGAGGGGCAGGCAGTTCAGGAACTGAATGTGGCCGACACGGGGCCGGCTGCGATAGACGTCCACATCGCGAGACTAGCCCCCGGGTCTCCGTCAGCCTTCAGGCGGGCCTCAAACGTCCGAGTGACGTGATCTTTCCCTCTGGTCTCGGCCGCAGGGTGCGTGCTAGGCTCGACGCAAGTTGCAGTTTGGTTTCCCTTGCAGTACGAGGCCTGCGGAGAATGTGACCCGCAGGCTTTTGTAGTTTTCAGACTTCTTAGCAGGTTCTGGAGCAGGGCGACCCTTTGGCCCATAGGAGGGCTCATGGCTACCGGAACCGTGAAGTGGTTCAACGCTGAAAAGGGCTTCGGCTTCATCGCCCAGGACGGCGGCGGCCCGGATGTCTTCGTCCACTACTCCGCGATCAACGCCTCTGGCTTCCGCTCCCTCGAGGAGAACCAGACGGTGAACTTCGACGTCACGCAGGGTCCGAAGGGCCCGCAGGCGGAGAACGTCACCCCGGCCTAGTCGCCTGGGCCAACCTAATCGCGGGTTGGAAAAGCAGTACCCAAGGAGCCCTGTCCCCTCTGCGCGAGCACGAGGGAACGGGGCTCCTGCCTTTTCCCTCCCGGGTGGGGTGGCGGGGTACGCAGCCGCCCCCGCCCCCCTGAAACCGGGGCGCGGGGGTG
>NZ_JBHWJY010000070.1:0-44876 GCF_042731135.1 Streptomyces sp. NPDC059874 | reverse complement strand
AGGCTGGATGTTCCAGCCTCGCCGGCGTTTGAGGCGCGGGGGTCCGGGGGCAGCGCCCCCGGCAGCGGCGCCGCTATGGCCGGCCCTGGAGCTTCGCCGAGGCCGTGCGGGTGGGCGGAAGCTGCGCGTACAACCGCTTGCCCGGGCATTCCGTGGCGAAGCCGTCGCGGTGGCCCGAGATGACGTTCAGCTTGACCGACTGGCCCTTCGGGAAGCGGTTGCCGCCGCCCGACTTCAGGGTCGTCTTCGCCCGCGGGTCCACGCCGAAGAGGCCGAGCTTCCAGGCCGTGAGGCGGGCCACCGCGTCGAGGGCGGCCTTCGGCGGGGCCGTGGAGGTGTAGGTGCCGAGGACCGCGATGCCCATGCTGTCCGTGTTGAAGCCCATGGTGTGGGCTCCCAGGACCGGCTTGGAGACGCCGCCCGCGCGGCCCTCGTACACCGTGCCGCACTTGTCGACGGCGAAGTTGTAGCCGAGGTCGCGCCAGCCGCTGCTGACCACGTGGTAGCGGTACAGGCTGCGCAGCACGGCGGGGGCGTCCTTGCAGGCGTAGTTGTTGCCGGAGGCGCTGTGGTGGACGAAGGCCGCCTTGACCTTGCTCGTGTAGCCGAAGCCGGGCTCGCGCAGGCTCTCGTCGGCGCCCCAGCCCTTGCGGGTGACGATCCGCGGGCGCGGGCCGATGTAGGCGGCTTCGGCCTCGGCCAGGTCGCCGTCGCTCGCGAAGGCCGCGTCGGCGGTGGAGTCGGCCTTGTCCAGGGCGATGATCTCGTTCGCGCCCATCGGGGCGTGCGGGACGTTCGCGGCGGAGGCCTCGGCCATCTCCATCGTCATGCCCGGCACCACCTCGCCCTTGTCGTCGTCCGCGGGGCGGCCGTTCTTGCCGTCGGTGCCCGCGCCGGGCGAGGTGAGGCCGGGGTCGACCAGTTCGATGCGCAGGCCGGAGGGGAGCCGGCCGGGGGCGTGGCCGGTGGTCTCGGTGCCCGGTTCGGCCTGGACGCGGACCTCCACGCCGTCGGACTCGCCGACCCACAGGGGGGCGGTCGCGCCGCGGATCCGGCCGGAGCCGCGTTCGATGGCGTCGGGGTCCGCGGCGTGCTCGCCGTTGTGGGTCTCGACGTCCTGCCAGTCGGACCAGGCCGCGGTGGCCGTGGAGCGGGTGCGGACCTGGACCCGGCCGTGGAGCTGGGTGGCGACGTCGTCCCAGACGACGCCGACCAGCGAGAACGTCTTGACGTCGCGTGCGGCCAGGCCGCGGGTCTCGGGAAGGCGTGGCGAGGCGCTCATGCCGGGGACGCCGGGGGTGCGGTCGGCGGTGGCCGGTCCGATGGGGGCGAGTGGCAGTGACTGGGTGGACCCCGCGACCGCGTCCGGGGACACGGCGGCCAGGGCGGAGGTGGGAAGCACGAGGGGCAGGGCCAGGGCTGCTGCCGTCGCGACGCCGATCGAGGAAGCAAGGAATCCACGCATGAAAAGGATGTTGAGCACGCTCACCATCCGGCGCCATCCGAGAACTGACGCCCCGTCCGGTGCCGCTCGTACACCCCTCCCCCGTACGGAGGATCCGGTGGCCGCCGTACGAGGGACGGGCCCGCGTACCCTTTGGCGGGTGAACGCCACTGACCGCACCCCTGCCGACCTGCTGCGATCCGCGCTCGCCGCCGATCCGGGCCGCCCGCTCGTCACCTTCTACGACGACGCCACGGGCGAGCGCGTCGAATTGTCCGTCGCCACCTTCGCCAATTGGGTGGCCAAGACCGCCAATCTGCTCCAGGGCGACCTGGGCGCCGAGCCCGGGGACCGGCTCGCGCTGCTGCTCCCGGCGCACTGGCAGAGCGCCGTGTGGCTGCTCGCCTGCGCCTCGGTCGGGGTCGTCGCCGAGGTGGGCGGGGATCCGGGCGCTGCCGATCTCGTCGTGAGCGGGCCGGACTCGCTGGAGGAGGCGCGGGCCTGTTCCGGCGAGCGCGTCGCGCTGGCGCTGCGGCCGCTGGGCGGGCGGTTCCCGCAGCCGCCGGCCGGGTTCGCCGACTACGCGGTGGAGGTGCCGGGGCAGGGCGACCGGTTCGCGCCGTTCGCCCCCGTCGACGCGGACGGCCCGGGGCTGGTCGTCGGCGGCGAGGAGCTCTCGTACGCGGAGCTGACCGCCCGCGCCCGCGAGGACGCGGTGAAGCTCGGCCTCGGCGCGGGATCGCGGGTGCTGACCGGGCTCGGCTACGACACATGGGACGGGCTGTCGGCCGGGCTGTACGCCGCGCTGGCGTCGGGCGGGTCCGTGGTGCTGTGCCGGAACCTGGACCGGCTGTCGGAGCAGGCGCTGGCCCAGCGGGTGGAGAGCGAGCGCGTCACCCACACGGTTTAGGGAGAAGGGGCGGCCGTCACCCACACCGCTCAACCTCGACACCGGGCGATTTGTCACCCACATGGCCCTAGACACGCCGTCGCCCCCAGGCTGCCCCAGCGGCCCGGGGGCAGGATCGGCAGTGGCCGTACTCACCCGTACGGCTGGTTGTCGGAGCGGCGAGGGGATGACGCCAGTGACGGACAGCGCGGGCATACCGAACGGTGGGAGCGATGCGGCCGGAGGCGAACCACGACCTCCGCGCAGCCGCAGGCGTCGGCTGCTGCGCTGGATCGGCCTCGGGGTGGCTCTGCTGGTCCTGGCGGGGGCGGCCACCGGGTGGTGGCTCTACAACAAGCTCGACGGGAACATCACGGAGGACACCTCGGCGGCGGCCGAGCTGCGGCGCTACGAGCGCGACCGCCCGGCGAACTTCGCCACGGGCGCCCAGAACATCCTGCTGATCGGCTCCGACTCGCGCTCCGGCGAGGACAACGCCCGGTACGGGCAGGACGAGGGCACCCAGCGCTCGGACACCACGATCCTGCTGCACCTGCCGGCGGACCGGAAGAGCGCGACCGCGGTGTCGATACCGCGGGACCTGATGGTGGACATCCCCGCCTGCCTGAAGGCGGACGGCTCCCGCTCCGGCGAGCGCTTCGCGCAGTTCAACTGGGCCTTCCAGTGGGGCGGGGCCGCCTGCACGATCCGTACGGTCGAGAACCTCACCGGTATCCGCGTCGACCACCACATGGTGATCGACTTCGGCGGGTTCAAGCAGATGGTCGACGCCATCGGCGGGGTGGAGGTCTGCCTCAAGCGGCCGATGGACGACGCCGAGGCCCATCTGAAGCTGCCCGCCGGGCGGCAGACGCTCCGGGGCGAGGATGCGCTCGGTTTCGTCCGGGCCCGCTACAGCCTGGGCAACGGCAGTGACACGGAGCGGATGGAGCGGCAGCAGCAGTTCCTCGGCTCGCTGGTCAAGAAGGTGCAGAGCAACGGTGTCCTGCTCAATCCGGCCCGGCTGTACCCGCTGCTGGACGCGGCGACCTCCTCGGTGACCACGGACCCGGGGCTGGCCTCGCTGCGCGGGCTGTACGAACTCGTACGGGGCGTACGGGACATACCGACCGAGCAGGTCAAGTTCCTGACCGTGCCCCGCCGGCCGTACTTCGCCGATCCGAACCGGGATGAATTGGTCAAACCGGATGCGGCGCGGCTGTTCGGGCAGTTGCGGATGGACCAGCCGGTGACGATCACTCCGCCGAAGCCCGAGGTGGAGACGACCGAGGTCAACGGCGACGGGATCGAGCCGACGGAAGCCGCCGGGGGGCGGCCGACCGCGGGCCGGGTCCACGAGGGAACCGAAGCCACCCCCACCCCCGTCCCCACCTTTACGGGGACGACGGCGGGCACCGCCGACTGCCGGTAAAGCAATCCCAAAAGCCGGTGACCGAACCGAGCGGGATGGGGTGTTCGCCCCGTTATAAGGCCAGTGGAATTCATCACCAGCATGGTTTGCAGCCGCACCTGACGGATAAGGTGAGCGATCCGGTGCCCCGGCCGGACCAGAGGCCGGGCGCCTGCAGCCGGATCGTTGACCGGACGCCTTGGGGGAGGCGCGCCGCGAGGCACCGACGGAGGATCGAGCAACCGTGGATGCGCAAAGCCGTGGGCGGGCCGACGAGATCGACCCCGCAGACCAGTGGGTACTCAACCCCCGCACCGGCCACTACGAACTGCGACTGGGTGACTCCACACCGCAGCAGCGGCCCACGGTCGCCCCACCCCGCGGAACCCGCACGGCGCCGTCCCGTCCCGAGCCCCGCACCTCCCCCTCCGTACCTCAGCCACGACGCGGCGACGGGCCGCCCGGCGGCCGGCGCGGCGGCCGCTCCCGCAAGGGCGGGGGCGGTGGGCGCCGCAAGAAGGCGCTGCTCGTCACCAGCACGACGCTGGCGCTGCTGCTGGTCGGCGGCGGCATCGCGGGTTACCTCTACTACGACCACCTGAACGACAACCTCAGCGTCACCGACATCGCGGGCGCGGGCACCGGTGGGTTCAAGAAGGACCAGGCCATCAACATCCTGGTCATCGGCACCGACAAGCGCAGCGGTGCGGGCAACGAGGGCTACGGGGACAAGAACAGCGTCGGCCACGCCGACACCACGATCCTGTTCCACATCGCCAAGGACCGCTCCAACGCCACCGCGCTGTCCATCCCGCGCGACCTGATCACCGACATCCCGAACTGCCCGACGAAGCAGCCCGACGGATCGACGAAGGAGATCCGCGGCACGAAGGGCACGCGCTTCAACAACAGCCTGGGCCAGGAGGGCCGCGACGCGGGCTGCACGATGCGCACCGTCAAGGACCTCACCGGCATAGAGGTCGACAACTTCATGATGGTCGACTTCAACGCGGTGAAGACGCTGAGCACGGCGGTCGGCGGGGTGCCCGTCTGCCTGGAGAAGGCCGTCGACGACGAGGACTCCAAGCTGAAGCTTCCGAAGGGCGAGCACCGGCTGTCGGGCGAGCAGGCGCTGGCCTTCGTACGGACCCGGCACGCCTTCGGCAACGAGAGCGACCTGGACCGGATCAAGACCCAGCAGCAGTTCCTCGGTTCGATGATGCGCGAGATGAAGTCGAAGGAAACGCTGACCAGTCCGAAGAAGTTCTTCTCGCTCGCGGAGGCGGCCACCAAGTCGCTGACCGTGGACCAGGGTCTGGGATCCATCGGCAAACTCACCGATCTCGCGGGCGAGTTGAAGGACATCGACCTCAAGAACATCACCTTCACCACCGTGCCCGTGCTCGACAACCCGGCCGAGAAGGTCAAGGCGACCGTCGTGATCAACTCGGCCCTGGCCGACCCGCTGCTGCAGATGATTCGGGGGGACGTCTCGCTCACGGAGGTCGAGAAGAAGGAGCAGGCCGCGAAGGACGCGGCCGACGCGGACGCGAAGGCCAAGCAGGACGCGCTGCTCCAGGGCAACCGGGCGGCCGCCGCGGACGTCAGGGTGGACGTGTACAACGGCGGCGGCCCCAAGGGCTCCGCGTCCACCACCCTGAACTGGCTGCAGAACACCAAGGGCGTGCCCAAGGCCGACAACCTCGGCAACGCCCCCGCGAAGGTCGACGCCACACAGCTGGAGTACGCCCCCAACCAGGCGGACCAGGCCCGGGCGTTGGCGGACATGATGGGGCTGCCCGCCACGGCGCTGAAGATGGGGACGACCGACGCGGCGGCGAAGACGCCGATGAAGCTGACGCTGGGGCCGGACTTCCAGCAGCCGGGCGCCCCGCTGGCGCCGCCTGCTCCGCAGGAGCTGCCGAAGGACGTTCAGCAGGCGCAGGCCGACAAGGCAGTCTGCGCCAAATAACGCGCTACGGCCGGGCATACCGGCACAATGCCGAGTAATCAGGATCTTTTAGGGGGGGCTCGTGAGGCACAGCAGCATGCGGGGGGAGGGGGCGACCGCCCAGTCCGCCGGTGAGATATCCGACGGCGGGGCGGGCGCGCCCGGCGCCGTGCCACCACCGCGGGGCGGCTCTCGCCGCAGCCGCCGGTTGGAAGGCGCCCGTACCTCCCGACGGGGCAAGCGGCGCGTGCTGCGCTGGGTGTCGTCCGTCCTGGCCCTGCTCATACTCGGCACGGCCGGCGCCGGTTACCTGTACTACCGCTACCTGAACGGCAGCATCAAGACGGACGCGCTGAACCTCGGCGAGACCAAACTGGGCGGCTCCAAGCCCAACGCCTTCGGGCAGACCCCGCTGAACATCCTGCTCATCGGCTCCGACGCGCGCAACGACGAGGCGAACCAGGCCCTCGGTGGGGCCACTGACACCTTCGACGGCCCGCCGCTGGCGGACGTACAGATGCTGCTGCACCTGTCCGCGGACCGCAGCAACATGTCCGTGGTGTCGATGCCGCGCGACACGCTGCTGATGATGCCCAAGTGCACCGAGCCGAATGGCAAGGTGCACCCGGCCAGCAAGGGGCTCGTCCAGACGAACCAGTCCCTCAGCCGCGGCGGCCCGGGCTGCACGGTCGCCGCCTGGACCGAGCTGACCAAGATCCCCATCGATCACTTCATGATGATCGACTTCAAGGGCGTGGTCTCGATGGCCGACGCCATCGGCGGCGTCCCGGTCTGCGTCGAGGAGAACGTCCACTCCCGCACCCGAGACGGCAAGGGCTCCGGCCTGAAGCTGACCAAGGGCACGAACATCATCCAGGGCGAGCAGGCCCTGCAGTGGCTGCGCACCCGGTACGGCTTCGAGGACGGCACCGACATCGGCCGCACCCACGCTCAGCACCAGTACATGAACTCGCTGGCCCGCGAGTTCCGCAAGAACGCCAAGCTGTCCAACCCCGTGAAGATGAACAGCCTGGCGCAGGCCGCGATCGACGCCATGGTCGTCGACCCCGGCCTGAACAAGATCGACAAGCTGTACGACCTCAGCATGGAGCTCAAGAAGGTCCCGCCGGGCCGGATCACCATGACCACCATGCCGTGGGTGTACAGCACCCGCGAGGAGGGCCGGGTCGAGCCCGAGGCGGGCGCGGCGGAGGCCGTGTTCCGGATGGTCCGCGAGGACGTACCGCTCGACTTCAAGGGCCCCGGTGCCCCGGCGGACGGTGCCCCTCCCTCGCCGGGCGTCTCCGCGACCCCGACTCCTCCTGCCGCCCCGACCACGGCCCCGGCCTCGGCGCCCGCGAAGATCGCGGTGTCCGTCCGCAACGCCACCAGCGGCAAGGACGGCGCCCAGGCCAAGGTTAAGAACCGGGCGAGCGACGTCGCCGCACTGTTGACCGGCAAGGGCTTCACCAAGGCCACCGCCGAGACCCAGACCGCGGGCGAGGACACCACGGTGGTCCGCTTCGCCACCGACGCCCAGGCGGCCGACGCCGCCGCCGTGGCCACCGCGCTGGGCCTGCCGGCCACCTCGGTGCAGAAGTCCACGGACGTCTCCGGGATCGTCCTGTTCGTCGGCAAGGACTGGCGGACCGGTGACGCGCCGGCCCCGCCGCCGCCCGCGCCGACCTCGCTCCCGAGCTCCGCCCACGCGCTCAACGGCGACAACGACGGCGCCTGCATGCCGATCCAACCGGGCTTCACCTGGTAGCCCGTACGCACGCGGAAGGGGCCCGGTGCGAAAGCATCGGGCCCCTTCGTGCGTCGGACCGCGTCGCCCGACCGCGGATCAGACCTGCGAGGCGTCCCGGCGGACCGCCGGACGGCGGCTCGCGATGACCTTGTTCGCCAGCGCGCGCGGGCTCGTCAGGAAGCCGAAGCCCCAGCACAGGTGCATCGTCGCGAGGGCCACGGGGATCTGCGCCCGGGCCTTCAGCGAGAGGCCCTTGCCCGCCGGGACGGAGCCCGCGACGATCGCCGCGAAGTAGCCGGCCGGCACGACGAAGCCCAGGGGGGTGACGGCCACGCCCACGACCAGGCCGGCGGCCATCGCGCAGACGAGGGTCGGCGGGGCCAGGTAGCGCGGGTTGATGGAGCCGGCGTGGTACCGGGCCACCACGTGGCGCCAGCGCCCGTAGTCCTTGTACTGCTTGGCCAGGGCCTTGACCGAGCGCCGCGGGCGGTACTGGACCTTCAGCTCCGGCGAGAACCAGATCAGGCCGCCGGCCTCGCGGATACGGAAGTTCAGCTCCCAGTCCTGGGCGCGGATGAACTCCTCGTTGTACCCGCCCTGCTGCTCCAGCGCCTCGCGGCGGAAGACGCCCAGGTAGACGGTCTCGGCGGGGCCCGCCTGGCCGCCCGTGTGGAACGGGGCGTTGCCGACGCCGATCTTCGAGGTCATCGCGGCGGCGACGGCGTCTTCCCAGGCGTTCTGGCCTTCGGCGTGCATGATGCCGCCGACGTTCTGCGCGCCGGTCTCCTCCAGGAGGCGGACCGCGGTGGCGATGTAGTTCGGCGAGAGCATGCCGTGGCCGTCGACGCGTACCACGATCGGGTGACGCGAGGCCTTGATGGCGGCGTTGAGCGCCGCCGGGGTCCGTCCGGTGGGGTTGGGGACGGTGTGGACTCGGGGGTCCTCGGCTACCAGTTCGGCGGCGATCTCGTCGGTACGGTCCGTGGACGGCCCGAGTGCGATCACCACCTCCATCTCGCCCGCGTACTCCTGTTCCAGGATGTGGCGGACGGAATCGCGGAGGTAGTGCTCCTCGTCGAGCACCGGCATGATCACCGAGACTGCGGGCTGCTGGGCGGGCATGTGGTCCTTCAAGGTCGGGTATCTGTGTCACGTTACCGCGTACGGGGGAACCGGGTGCGCGCCGAGCGAGCGGTACGGACAGACGCTGATCGTATGGGCCTACTGTTCTGACGAATCAGCCGAAGCCTGCGTTGACCTTCCCGAACTCGTCGATCTTGCCGTTCTTGCGACTGTTCCCTGCTGCCCGCGGAGGTGTCCCCCGTGCCCCAGCCGCACCGTCCCCCCCGTCCCGCCGGGCCGCGCCCGGTGCAGCGCGCCCGGCGACGGGGCGACCGGCCCCGGTGGGGGGTGCGGATCTCGGCCGGACTGGCGGTGATGGTGCTGGGCTGCGGAGCCGTCGGGCACGCCGTGATGACCGGCCTGGACACCGGCATCGAGCGCGTCGACCCGTTCAAGGACATGAAGAACCGCCCGCAGGCCGGGCACGGCCTGAACTTCCTGCTGGTGGGCACCGACGGGCGGGAGAAGATCAGCCCGGAGGAGAAGCGCGAGTACCGCCTCGGCGGGGCGCCCTGCCACTGCACCGACACGATCATGCTGGTCCACCTCTCGGCGGACCGGGAACGGGCGAGCGTGATCAGCCTGCCCCGCGACAGCTACGCGGAGGTGCCCGCGCACCGGGACCTCGTCAGCGGCAAGGACCACAAGGCCCACCCGGTGAAACTGAACGCGGCCTACGCGGAAGGCGGGCCCCAGCTGACCGTGCGGACCGTCGAGAACATGACCCGGGTGAAGATCGACCACTACCTGGAGGTCGACTTCACCAGCTTCATGAAGACGGTCGACGCGATGGGCGGAGTGGAGATCTGCACCGCCAAGACCATGCGCGACCCGAACACCGGCCTGGACCTGCTCCCCGGCACCCACCGCCTCACCGGCGGACAGGCCCTGCAGTACGTGCGCTCGCGCCATGTGGACGGGGCCTCCGACCTCGGCCGGATGCAGCGCCAGCAGCGGTTCGTCGCCGCCCTGATCAAACAGGCCACCGGCGGCGGCGTACTGCTCAATCCGGTGAAGTTCAAGGAGCTCAGCTCCACGCTGCTCGGCTCGGTCCGGGCCGACAAGGGCTTCGGCTCGGAGCAGATGCTGGCCCTCGGGCAGGCGATGCGGGACTTCACCCCGTCCTCCTCGGAGTTCGCCTCGGTGCCCATCGGCAGCCCCTCGTTCCCCGTCAAGGGCATCGGCTCCACCGTGAAGTGGGACGAGCCGAAGGCCGCCAAGCTCTTCGATGCTATGCGCCAGGACCGGCCGCTCGCCCCCGTCCGGCCCGGCAAGGCCACCGCCCGGCCGGCGGCGGTGCCGGTGGACGTGCCGCCGCAGCAGATCCGGGTCCAGGTGGAGAACGGGACCCGGATCGACGGGCTGGGCGGCCGCGTCGACGCCGCGCTGCGCGCCACCGGCTTCGACACCACCGGGGCCCCGGGCAACGGCGCCAGCCGCGAGGTCCGGCGCACGGTGGTCACGTACGACCCGCGGTGGGACCGCTCCGCCCGGTCGGTGTCGACGGCGCTGCCCGGCAGCGAGCTGCGGGCGGTGCCGGGTCAGGGGCGGACGGTGCTGGTGATCGCGGGCGCCGACTACCGCAAGGTGGTGCCGGTGCGGGCGGAGGACCCGTACCAGGGCGGCGCCGTCGGGGTGGTCACCGGGGACCAGGTGGTCTGCGGGAGGTAGGGCCGGGGCGGGGCCGGTGAGCGGGCCGGCTGCGCCGGGGCCGGCGGCGGCTCAGTCGTCGAAGCCCTGGGCCGCCCGCTCCTCGCGCAGCGCCGTGATCGCCTGGCGGCGGGCGAGCCGGTGGGTGCGGCGGATCTGGGCCTCCTGGTAGCGCCGCTCGTCCTGCTCCGTCTCGGGCAGCACCGGCGGGACCTGGCGGGGCTTGCCCTCGGCGTCCACGGCCGCGAAGACGAGGTAGGCGCTGCCGACCTGGGTGGCGGGGGTGGACTCGTTCCACCGCTCCGCGAGGACCCGTACGCCGATCTCCATGGAGGAACGGCCGGTCCAGTTGCACTGGGCCTTCACGTGGACCAGGTCTCCGACGCGCACCGGCGCGAGGAAGGCCATCTCGTCCATGGAAGCGGTGACCGCCGGCCCCCCGGAGTGCCGGCCGGCCACGGCACCCGCCGCGTCGTCCACCAGCTTCATGATCACACCGCCGTGCACCGTGCCGAGGAGGTTGGTGTCGTTCGCGGTCATGATGTGGCTGAGGGTCGTACGGGAGGCCGCGGTCGGCTTCCCGGGCAGCTCGCCCGGTATCTGAGTCATACGGACACCTTAGATCCGTACCGGAGGCATCAGCTCTGCAACAGCCCCGGTACGGAACCCCGCCCGGGCTGTCGGACGACACGCCCGGGCAGGCATCCTTGGGCACATGAATGACTGGCCAGAAGGTCGTGACGGCGGGTACGGACGCGGCAGCGAGCAGCCGCAGCCCGAGGGTGCCCAGCGGATGCGGCACATCCAGCGGCAGCAGCCCCAGCAGCCGCCCCAGCCTCAGCGGCCCCCACAGGGCCCGCCGGCGCCCCGGCAGCCCCCGCAGCCGGGTCGGCCCGCGCGCCCGTCCGTGCCCCCGCAGCAGGCGCAGAGCCACGACACCTACGGCGGCTACGACAGCGGCTACAACACCGGCCAGGTCTACGGCACCCCCTCGGGCGGCGGCCCGGGCGGACCCGGTGGCTCCGGCGGACCGGGCGGGCCGGGCGGGCCCGGGCGGCGGCCGACGGGCCCCGCGCCGGACTGGCGCAAGCGGATCAAGATCGGCTCGATCGTGCTGGTCTCCGTGCTGCTGGTGACCACCGTCTCCACGTACTTCTGGGCCGACTCCAAGGTGCGCCGCGAGGTGGACCTCTCCAAGGTCATCGAGCGCCCGAAGGAAGGCGACTGCACGACCTACCTGATCGTGGGCTCCGACAGCCGCGAGGGCATGTCCGACGAGGAGAAGAAGAAGCTCCACACGGGCTCGGCCGAGGGCAAGCGCACCGACTCGATGATGATCCTGGCGAAGTGCTCCAGCGGGAACACGATGATCTCGCTGCCGCGCGACTCCGACGTGGAGATCCCCTCCTTCGTCGGCTCCCAGTCCGGCAAGAAGTTCCCGGCCCAGGGCCGTCGGGTCAAGCTCAACGCGGCGTACGCGGAGGACGGCCCCGAGCTGCTCGTGCGGACGGTGGAGCACAACACCGGCCTGCGCATCGACCACTACGCGGAGATCGGCTTCGCCGGCTTCGCGAACATCGTGGACGCGCTGGGCGGGGTGGAGCTGGACATCGAGCAGGGCTTCAAGGACGAGAAGTCGGGCGCCGACTTCAAGGCGGGCAAGCAGACGCTGAACGGCGAGCAGTCCCTGGCCTTCGTACGGACCCGGTACGCCTTCGCCGAGTCGGACCTGCAGCGGACGAAGAACCAGCAGAAGTTCCTGGCGGCGCTCGCCAGCCAGGCGGCGACCCCGTCCACGGTCCTCAACCCGTTCGAGCTCTACCCGCTGCTGGGCGCGGGCCTGGACACGCTGATCGTGGACAAGGACATGGGCCTGTACGACATGGGCCAGATGTTCTTCGCGATGAAGGGCGTCAACGGCGGTGACGGCGTCTCGATGAACATGCCGATCTCCGGCCAGCGCGGCGGCAACCTCGTCTGGGACAAGGCGAAGGTGCAGCAGCTGGTCAAGCAGATCCAGAACGACGAGAAGGTCACCGTCCGCGGGAACTGACCGCGGACGGGACCGGACCGGACGTACCGGACGGGCGTCCGGGTCGGGCGTACGGGATCAGGCGTCCGGGGAGAAGCGGATCGCGGCCGCGGGCAGCCGCGCCCCGCACCACACCCGGGCGCCGGCGCGCAGCTCGTTGTCCGCGCCCACGACGGCGCCGTCGCCGATGACGGCGCCGTCCAGTACGGTCCGCGCGCCCACACTGGCGCCCGCGCCGATCAGGCTGGCGCCCACCTGGGCGTCCGCCTCGATGACGGCGCCGTCGAGCACGATGCAGCCGTCGACGACCGCTCCGGCCTCGATGCGGGCGCCGGCGCCGACGACGGTGCCTCCCGACAGCTTGACCCCTGCCGCCACCTGGGCTCCGGGCAGCACCAGCGACTCGCCGCGGCGTCCGGGGACGGCCGGGGAGGGCACGACGCCGCGGACCAGGTCCGCGGAGGCCTGGATGATCGCCTCGGGCTTGCCGAGGTCCATCCAGTAGGTGTTCTCGGTGACGCCGTGCAGCCTGCCGCCGGAGGCCAGCAGGCCGGGGAAGGTCTCGCGCTCGACGGAGACCGGGCGGCCGACCGGGATGGAGTCGATCACGCTGCGGCGGAAGACGTAGCAGCCCGCGTTGATCTGATCCGTGATGATCTCTTCGGGGGTCTGCGGCTTCTCGGTGAAGGCCAGCACCCGCCCGTCGGGGTCGGTGGGGACCAGTCCGAAGGCACGGGGGTCGTCGACGCGCACCAGGTGCAGGGAGACGTCGGCATCGGCCGCCTTGTGCGATTCGACGAGTCCGGCGATGTCCAGGCCGGTGAGGATGTCCCCGTTGAAGACGAGGACGGAGGAGTCCGGGCCGCCGGTGAGCAGCTGCGCCGCGTTGCGGATGGCACCGCCCGTGCCGAGGGGCTCGTCCTCGACCACGTACTCCAGGTGGACGCCGAAGTCGGATCCGTCGCCGAAGTAGGGCTCGAAGACCTCGGCGAGGTAGCAGGTGGCCATCACGATGTGCGTGACCCCGGCGGCGGCGGCCCTGGCTATCTGGTGGGCGAGGAAGGGAACGCCTGCCGTGGGAACCATCGGCTTCGGCGTGTTCACCGTCACGGGGCGCAACCGCGTCCCCTGTCCGCCGACCAGCAGGATCGCTTCCGTCATTGCGTTCTCCCCAACCGATTCCGGCGTACGAAGGTCCAAATTTAGCCCATGCCGGTGGCACGTAAACGCCCGAGGCGGCCGGATGCCGGGAGCTCGTGAACCCGTACAGCCGTAGCGCCCGGCGTGTCATGAAATGACCGGCTGTAGTCGTCGATCTTGACTCCTACGATCCTTCGCGCGGGCCCCCGGCCGCCCCACCGCCGGGAGCGGACCGCGACCAGCTCTCCGGCGCCACCAGAAGGAGTCGTCCGCATGCTCACTTCGATCACCGGTCTCCGCAGAAGACTCCGCCTGACCTGCACGGCGACCGCCGCGGCCGTGGCGCTCGTCGTCTGTGGGCCGGGCGCGGCACTGGGGGCGTCGGGCGACCTGGACCTGACCTTCGGCGGGGGCGACGGGAAGGTCATCACCGACCTCGCCTACTACGAGGACAGCCCCGACATGGTGCTCCAGCCCGACGGCAAGATCCTCACCGTCGGGACCCTGACACCGGCCGAGGGCGGGGACCCCGCCTTCTCGCTGCTCCGCTACAACGCGAACGGCTCCCCGGACACCACCTTCGGCGACGGCGGCGCGGCGGCGACGACCATCAGCTCCGGCGATTCGGGCCAGGCGCTGGCGCTCCAGCCGGACGGGAAGATCGTCGTGGCCGGTCTCAGCATCGTCGAGCAGAACGGCATCAGCTGGGGGCAGTTCACGCTGCTGCGCTACCTCCCGAACGGCACCCTGGACACGACCTTCGGCAACGCCGGCCGGGTGTTCCCGGACTTCGGCCAAGGCTCCTCGGCGGCCGCGGTGCGGGTGCTGGGCAACGGCAGGATCCTCGCCGCCGGAGGGGCCCAGGGCGGCTTCGCGCTGGCGCGCCTGATGCCCGACGGCAGCCTGGACAACACCTTCGGCGGCGGGGACGGCCGGGTGACGACCACGTTCCCCGGCGGCGCATCGGTCCAGGACCTGGCGCTGCAGTCCGACGGGACGATCGTCGCCGTGGGCACGGCCGGGTACTCGCCCCCCGCCTACAGCACCGACGTGGCGCTGGCCCGCTACACCCCGGACGGCAGCCCCGACACCGGCTTCGACGGCGACGGACGGCTGCTCGTCGACTGGGGGACCGCGTACGACGCCGCGAACGGCGTGGTGCTGCAGGCGGACAACAGGATCGTCGTGTCCGGCTACAGCTCGGAGGGCTTCACCACGGCCCGCTTCAACACCAACGGCACCCCGGACACCACCTTCGGCGGTGACGGCCGGGTGGGCACCTCCTTCGAGGCCGGTTCCGGCATCGCCAATGACGTGGCACTCCAGTCGGACGGCAAGATCGTCGCCGCCGGAGGCGGGGCCGGAACCGGGGACCCGCACGACTTCGCGGTGGTCCGGTACAACACCGACGGCAGCCTGGACAGCACCTTCAGCGGCGACGGCAAGGTGACCACCGACGTGGGCCCCTTCTACGACGACGACTGGGAGCAGGGGCAGGCCCTCGTCATCCAGCCGGACGGGAAGCTCGTCGTGGCCGGCGTCACGGAGGACGGCACCGCGCGCGGTGTGATCCGTTACGAGGTCTCCGGAACCACGCCGCCCCCGGTGAACGCCGACCTCTTGGTGACGAAGGCGGGCGTCCCCGCCACGGTCGCCCTCGGCGACACGGTGACGTACACCGTGAAGGTGACCAACAAGTCCGCGTCGACCGCGACGGCCACCGGGGTCCAACTGACCGACTCCCTCACCGGCACCGGTACCGGCACGATCCTCTCCGCCACCACCAGCCAGGGCAGCTGCACCACCACGTCGTCCCAGGCCACCTGCGCCCTCGGCAGCCTCGCCCCCAACACCACGGCCACGGTGACGATCACCGCCGAGCCCTCACGGGTCGGCACCCTCACCGACACGGCGACGGCGAGCGCCACCCCGAGCGACCCGATCCCGGCGGACAACACGGCGAGCGTCACCACCACCGTCAACAACACGCGTGGCTGCACGATCATCGGCACCAGCGGCAACGACACCCTGAACGGCACCTACGCGAACGACGTCATCTGCGCCCTCAGCGGCAACGACACCGTCAACTCCTCCTTCGGCAACGACACCGTCCACGCCGGCCCCGGCAACGACCGCGTCGACGGCAGCTACGGCGACGACACCCTGAACGGCGGCCCCGGCGCCGACAACCTGATCGGCAACTTCGGCAACGACCGCCTTGACACCGTCGACGGCGTCTTCGGCAACGACACCGCCAACGGCGGCTACAACACCGACACCTGCACCACGGACGCGGGCGACATCCGCATCAGCTGCCCCTGACGGGCTCCCACATGCGCGTAGGACCCCCGGCGGCACGCCGGGGGTCCTACGCGTACATCGGTCGACGTGCGACCCGTCGGAGCCGGACGTCAGGAAGCGAACGGGTTGGCATGCCCGGGGAGCTGCCGGCCGGGACGGAGGAAGCGCTGCCTGCCGTGCTCGTCGCGCACCGGGACGAACCCGGCGCCGATCAGCCGCCGCGCGATCCGCTCCCGCCGGACCGCCCCCAGCTTGAAGCAGCCGGCCAGGAACGCCGCGAGTGCCGCGCCGCCCGCCAGCGCGCCGACCGGCATCCCGGCGATGAGCAGGACGAGGACGAGCGCCCCGCACATTCCGTAGCCCTTCAGCATCAGGCGCTTGTCCGCGGCCTGGGCCATGACGTCGAGCTTGATCATGTCCGTCAGGTGGGCGACGGCTTCGGCCGCCTCGGGAAGGGGCTTCAGCGTCCCCGGCAGCATCCCCGGTGCGGCCCCGCCGTTGCCCGCCCGCGGGTAGGCGGAGAGGGTGGCGGCCTCGCGGGCGCGGGCGTCCGGCCGGGGGTCCCGGTACATGCGGACGAGGACCTGCGACCCGTTGTGCCCCGTCCGGTACGCCGCCTCGTACTCGAAGCCGTAGTGCTCGGCCACGTGGGCGAGGGCCGCGGGCCCTCCCACCCCCGCGGCGGGGCCGATCTCGATGACGTCCTGGCGGGCGATCTGCTGGAGCATCCCCGATATCCGGCTATCCACGGACAACTTGTCTCCCCTGCCGCAACCTCGCGCCGATGACTGACCGGCGCACAGCCTAGGGCACGCGCAAGACCCCCGGCCGCAGCCGGGGGTCTTGGGTGTTCGTGCAGGTCAGAGCGGTGCCGCTACGGAAGGTTGCGGGCCATGACGATGCGCTGGACCTGGTTCGTGCCCTCGTAGATCTGCGTGATCTTGGCATCGCGCATCATGCGCTCGACCGGGTAGTCGCGGGTGTAGCCGTAGCCGCCGAGGAGCTGGACGGCGTCCGTGGTGACCTCCATGGCCACGTCGGAGGCGAAGCACTTGGCGGCGGCGCCGAAGAAGGTGAGGTCGCCGTCGACGCGCTCCGACTTGGCCGCGGCCGCGTACGTCAGCTGACGGGCGGCCTCGATCTTCATGGCCATGTCCGCGAGCATGAACTGCACGCCCTGGAAGTCGCCGATCGGCTTGCCGAACTGCTTGCGCTCCTGGACGTAGCCCTTGGCGTAGTCCAGGGCGCCCTGGGCGATGCCGAGCGCCTGGGCGGCGATGGTGATGCGGGTGTGGTCGAGGGTCTTCATCGCGGTGGCGAAGCCGGTGCCCTCGGCGCCGATCATGCGGTCGGCGGGGATGCGGACGTTGTCGAGGTAGACCTCGCGCGTCGGGGAGCCCTTGATGCCGAGCTTCTTCTCCGGGGCGCCGAAGGAGACGCCCTCGTCCGACTTCTCGACGACGAAGGCGCTGATGCCCTTGGAGCGCTTCTCCGGGTCGGTGACGGCCATGACCGTGTAGTACTCGGAGACGCCCGCGTTGGTGATCCAGCGCTTCACGCCGTTGAGCACCCAGAAGTCCCCGTCGCGCACGGCGCGGGTCTTCATGCCGGCGGCGTCGGAGCCCGCGTCCGGCTCGGAGAGCGCGTACGAGAACATCGCGTCGCCCTTGGCCAGCGGGCCGAGGTACTTGGCCTTGAGCTCCTCGGAGCCGGAGAGGATCACCGGGAGCGAGCCGAGCTTGTTGACGGCGGGGATGAGGGAGGAGGACGCGCAGACGCGGGCCACCTCCTCGATCACGATCACGGTGGCGAGCGCGTCCGCGCCGGCGCCGCCGTAGGTCTCGGGCACGTGGACGGCGTGCAGGTCGCTGGCGACCAGCGCGTCGAGGGCCTCCTGCGGGAAGCGGGACTCCTCGTCGACCGCGGCCGCGAACGGCAGGATCTTCGCCTCGGCGAGCGAGCGGACGGACTCGCGGAGCATGTCGTGCTCCTCGGCCGGGCGGTACAGGTCGAAGTCGGCAGAACCCGCCAAGATCTCTCACTCCCCAAGGGTGATGCGTGATGCTAACTACCGTTAAGTAACCCAAGCTTAGTCGTCGACGCAGGGGCAGCGATATGGACGGCCCGCGTGAGTTGCGTGACAGAGGGGGAACGTCCCCCGCCGCGGGCCCGACTATGCTCAGTGGCCGCAAACGGCCCCGCACCTCTGGAGCACCCATGGCCCCCCTCAGGATCACTGTGATCGGCACCGGATACCTCGGCGCCACCCACGCCGCGGCGATGGCGGAGCTGGGCTTCGAGGTGCTGGGGCTGGACGTGGTCCCCGAGAAGATCGAGCTGCTGGCGTCCGGTCGGGTGCCCATGTACGAGCCCGGGCTGGAAGAACTGCTGGCCAAGCACGTGGCCGGGCTGCCGGGATCCAGTGGGCGGCTGCGGTTCACCACCTCCTGGGAGGAGGTCGGGGAGTTCGGCGACGTCCACTTCGTCTGCGTGAACACGCCGCAGAAGCACGGGGAGTACGCGTGCGACATGAGTTACGTGGACGCGGCGATGGCCTCGCTGGCCCCGCACCTGACGCGGCCGGTGCTGGTCGTCGGCAAGTCGACGGTACCGGTGGGCTCGGCGGAGCGGCTGGCGGCGAAGCTCGTGGAGCTGTCGCCCGCGGGCGCGGACGTGGAGCTGGCCTGGAATCCGGAGTTCCTGCGGGAGGGCTTCGCGGTGCAGGACACCCTGCACCCCGACCGGATCGTGATCGGCGTCCAGGGCGAACGCGGCGAGAAGCTGCTGCGGGAGGTGTACGAGACCCCGATGTCGGAGGGGACCCCGCTGGTCGTCACGGACTTCCCGACGGCCGAGCTGGTCAAGACCGCGGCCAACTCCTTCCTGGCGACGAAGATCTCCTTCATCAACGCGATGGCGGAGGTGTGCGAGGCCGCCGGCGGTGACGTGGCCAAGCTGGCGGAGGCCATCGGCTACGACGAGCGGATCGGCGCGAAGTTCCTGCGGGCCGGGATCGGCTTCGGCGGCGGCTGCCTGCCGAAGGACATCCGCGCCTTCATGGCGCGGGCCGGCGAGCTGGGCGCCGACCAGGCGCTGACCTTCCTGCGGGAGGTCGACTCGATCAACATGCGCCGCCGCGGGCACATGGTCGAGCTGGCGCGGGAGGCGGTCGGCGGGTCGTTCCTGGGCAAGCGGGTGGCAGTACTCGGAGCCACCTTCAAGCCGGACTCGGACGACGTACGGGACTCGCCCGCGCTGAACGTGGCGGGGCAGATCCACCTCCAGGGCGGGCAGGTCACCGTCTACGACCCCAAGGGCATGGACAACGCCCGGCGCGTCTTCCCGACGCTGGGGTACGCGGACTCCGCGCGGGAGGCGGCGCGGGGGGCGGAGGTCGTCCTGCACCTCACGGAGTGGCGCGAGTTCCGTGACCTTGATCCGGCGGAGCTGGGTTCCGTCGTCACGGACCGGCTGATCCTGGACGGCCGCAACGCGCTGGACCCCCAGGTGTGGCGAGCGGCGGGCTGGACGTACCGCGCGATGGGGCGCCCCCGGGCCTGAGGCCTGGCCGGCCGGGTCGGGGGCGGCGCCGTTGCCGGGGCTCCGCCCCGGAACCCGCGCCTCAAACGCCGGCGTGGCTGGATTTTGGCTGATGCCGTCCGCCAGACGCCGCAGGATCGCCCGCAGGGGGCAATTCCAGCCCCGCCGGCGTTTGAGGTGTGGGGGTCCCCCCGGACGGAGTCTGGGGGAGGATCTGGGGCGGAGCCCCAGGGCTTTGAGCCGCGCCGGCGATCTAGGCGCGGGCCCGGTACGTGCGCATCTTGGCTCGGCTGCCGCAGATCGACATCGAGCACCAGCGGCCGCGGCCCGCGGGGCTGCGGTCGTAGTACGCCCACTGGCAGTCGTCCGCCGCGCAGGCCTTCAGGCGGGGCCAGGTACCGGCGGCGGATGCTTCGGCCAGGGCCTCGGCGATGCGGGTGAGCAGGGTCGGCTCGCCCAGGGGGGCGAGGGTCGCGGCGCCGGTCGCGTCGATGCGTACCGTCAGCGGGGCCTCGGCGAGGAGCCGGTTCAGGCCGTCCTCGGCGCCGGGGCGGAGGTCGTGGCCCGCGTGGGCCAGCAGCGCCCCGCGCAGCGCCTCGCGGAGCTCCACCGCTTCCGCGAGGGCCGCTCCGGACAGGCCGAACTCGGCCGCGAGGCGGTCGTCCCCCGTGTCCACGCTCAGCGTGTTGACGAGGCTTTCCACCAGCGCGAGACCGCCGGGTGCCGGTGCGCGTCCACTCATGGCCTCGACGTTACCTCTTGGATCGGCGTAGGGGTAACGCGTAGGGTGGGGGTTACCGGCAAGAGCCGCTTACCGGTAACCCCAAGGAGAGAACCATGGCCGTCGCCAAGCTCGGCACCGTCGTCCTCGACTGTCCCGACCCGCTCGCCCTCGCCACCTTCTACGCCGGCCTGCTCGGCGGCAGCCCGAGCTCCGAGGACGAGACCTGGGTGGACCTGGAAGGCCACGAGGGCACCCCGCTCGCCTTCCAACTGGCCCCCGGACACGTCCCGCCGAACTGGCCCTCCCCCGAGGGCTCGCAGCAGTTCCACCTGGACCTGACCGTCGAGGACCTCGACGTCGCGGAAGAGCGCATCCTCGCGCTGGGCGCCAAGCCCCTGGACGCGGACGACCGCGGGCGCTCGTGGAGGGTCTACGCCGACCCGGCCGGGCACCCCGTCTGTCTCTGCGCCTGTTAGGTCCGGCGGTGTCCGGCGGCGCGGGCCGTGAATTCCGCGTCGCGCACGACCCGCTGGGCATTGCCCCAGGTCAGCAGGGCCAGGTCGGACTCCGACCAGCCGCGGTCCAGTAGCTCCGCGAGCAGCTTGGGGTAGCCCGAGGGATCGGTGAGGCCGGTCGGGCGGGGGATGCCCGGTTCGGAGCCGAAGGCGGCACCGAGCCCGACGGCGCCCACGCCCGCGACGGCCCGGACGTGGTCGATGTGGTCGGCCACCGCGTGCAGCGAATCCCCGGTGCGGGCGGTGTCGAAGGTGACCATCGCCAGACCTTCGGCCTCGCGCAGGGCGAGCAGGACCTCGTCGGTCACGTTCCCGGGATGCGGGTTCAGGGCGGCCGCCCCCGTGTTCGAGATGACCACCGGCGCCTTGGAGTCCTCCGCGATCTGGCAGGCGGCCGCCGGATCGCAGCCGGCGAGATCCAGCAGGATCGCGAGCCGGTTCGCCTCGCGGACCACCTGGTGACCGAAGGCCGTCAGGCCCTCCGTCGCCCAGGCCGCTCCTGCGGGAGCGAGGATCCGTACGCCCAACGTGTGGAAGGCGCGCAGTGCGCCGAGGGAGTCGGTGAGCGTGCTGCCGGGCACGGGGCCGAGGAACGAGGCGATCCGGCCGCGGTTGCGGGCGTCGGCCATGTCGTCGGCGCTCAGCGCGAGGAGCAGGCTGTCGGGGTAGCGGCGCATCAGGGCCAGCGCCACGTCGATCTGTTCCAGGGTCTCGGACACCGCGTCCTCGGGCGGCCGGCCCGAGGGGACGAGCAGGGACCAGAACTGGGCCCCCACTCCCCCGGCGCGCAGCCGGGGGATGTCGGTGTCCACACCGGCTTCCGGGGTGTCGATGTCGTGGTACGGGCTCTGGCGCAAGGTCCAGACGAGCGTGTTGCACCCGTCCGCGACGGGATGGACGGACAGCAACGCGGCGGCCCGGTCCAGCGCGCCGGTCGCTGCCGCGGGGGTGGTGGGGGCCGGGGGGTCTTCGGCTCCGATGCCCGCGGAGTGGGGTTCGTCCTGCAGGTCGGCCATGGCGTTCGCTCCGGTCTCGGCGGCAGCAGGGAGAGATGGTGCCACCGTGACACGCGGGGCGTGTGTGTTGCTTGGTGGGTGTGGCGTTCGGGTGGCCGCTGCCCTGGGCGGGCGGGGCGGGCGTGCCGTTGCCCTGGCCGGGCCGTGCCGGGTGCCGTGCCCTGGCCGGGCCGTGCCGGGTGCCGTGCCCTGGCCGGGCCGTGCCGGGTGCCGTTGCCCTGGCCGGGCCGTGCCGGGTGCCGTGCCCTGGCCGGGCCGGGTGCCGCGCCCTGGCCGGGCTGGGCGCGGGTCGCCGCTGCGCGGAGCTGCTCCCCGCCCCGCCCTTCCTCCGTTCCCCGGGCTCCGCCCGGACCCGGTCCTCAAACGCCGGACGGGCTGAAACACCCGGGGCTGGATTTTGGTCGCTGCCTGCCGGTGGGCAATTCCAGCCTCGCCGGCGTTTGAGGCGCGGGGGTTCGGGGGCAGAGCCCCCGACGACGGCGTCGCACCCGGTGGGGATCCCTACAGCACCGCGTTCGACGGGCCCCGCGTCGCAGACAGGTCGCGGGCTACCGACTCCGCGTCGCGGAGGGCGCGGACCGCGTTCGACCAGGTCAGTTTCGCCAGGTCGGGCTTGGACCAGCCGCGGGTCAGGAGTTCCGCGACCAGGTTCGGGTAGCCCGCCACGTCGTCCAGGCCGGACGGGGTGAAGGCCGTGCCGTCGTAGTCGCCGCCGATGCCGATGTGGTCGATGCCGGCCACCTCGCGCATGTGGTCCAGGTGATCGGCCACCGTCGAGGCCGTCGCCACCGGGCGGGGGCTCGCCGCCTCGAAGGCCCGGTGCAGGGCCATCGCCTCCGGGGTGGTGTCCAGGTGGTGGAAACCGTGGGCGCGCAGGTTCTCGTCCGCGGCCAGGGTCCACTCCACCGCCGCCGGGAGGATGAACTTCGGGACGAAGGTGGCCATGGCGACCCCGCCGTTCGCGGGGAGGAGCGCCAGGACGTCGTCCGGGATGTTGCGCGGGTGGTCGCACACCGCACGCGCCGAGGAGTGCGAGAAGACCACCGGGGCCACGGACACCGCGAGCGCGTCGCGCATCGTCGTCTCGGCGACGTGCGAGAGGTCCACCAGCATGCCGATGCGGTTCATCTCGCGGACGACCTCGCGGCCGAAGTCCGTGAGGCCGCCGTGCCGGGGCTCGTCGGTCGCCGAGTCCGCCCAGTCGATGGTGTCGTTGTGCGTGAGCGTCATGTACCGCACGCCCAGCTGGTGCAGGGCGCGCAGGGTGGCGAGCGAGTTGTTGATGGAGTGGCCGCCCTCGGCGCCCATCAGCGAGGCGATCCGGCCGTCGACGCGGGCCGCCTCCATGTCGTCCGCCGTCAGCGCCCGCACCAGGTCGCCGGGGTAACGGTCGATCAGCTGGGCGACCACGTCGATCTGCTCCAGCGTGGCGCTGACCGCCTCGTCGCCGGCGTAGTCGGAGCGGACGTAGACCGACCAGAACTGCGCACCGACCCCGCCGGCGCGCAGCCGGGGGATGTCGGTGTGCAGGTGGGCGGACTGGTCGCCCGCGATGTCCCGCTGCGCCAAGTCGTAGCGGACCTGCTCGCGCAGCGCCCAGGGGAGGTCGTTGTGGCCGTCGACGACCGGGTACGCGGCGAGCAGCTCGCGCGCCTCGTCCAGGCGCTGCGCCGCGCTCACTTGGCGAATCCGAAGGATTCCGCGCCCGCGACCTTCGTACGCAGCCGCTTGCCCTTCTCGGTGGCCTGGTCGCCCAGCTCCTGCTGGAAGTCGCGCATGCGCGCCAGCAGCTCGGTGTCGTGCGTGGCCAGGATGCGGGCGGCCAGCAGCCCGGCGTTGCGGGCGCCGCCGACGGAGACGGTGGCGACGGGGACTCCGGCCGGCATCTGGACGATCGACAGCAGGGAGTCCATGCCGTCGAGGTACTTCAGCGGTACCGGCACGCCGATGACCGGGAGCGGGGTGACCGAGGCCAGCATCCCGGGCAGGTGGGCGGCCCCGCCCGCGCCCGCGATGATCGCCTTCAGACCGCGCTCGGCGGCCTGCTCCCCGTACGCGATCATCTCGCGCGGCATCCGGTGCGCGGAGACGACGTCGACCTCGTAGGGGATCTCGAAATCGTCGAGCGCCTGGGCGGCGGCCTCCATGACGGGCCAGTCCGAGTCGGAGCCCATGACGATGCCGATGATCGGACCTGCGGCGGAGGTGCTCATTCCGTGACCGTTCCTCTGAGGTAGTCGGCTGCGTGGCGTGCGCGCTCCAGCACATCGTCCAGGTCGTCGCCGTAGGTGTTGACGTGGCCGACCTTGCGGCCGTGTTTCACGTCCTTGCCGTACATGTGGATCTTCAGCTGCGGGTCGTGGGCCATGCAGTGCAGGTACGCCGCGTACATGTCCGGGTAGTCCCCGCCCAGTACGTTCGCCATGACGGTCCACTTGGCGCGGGGGCGCGGGTCGCCCAGCGGAAGGTCCAGGACCGCGCGTACGTGGTTGGCGAACTGGGAGGTCACGGCCCCGTCCTGGGTCCAGTGGCCGCTGTTGTGCGGGCGCATCGCCAGTTCGTTGACCAGGATCCGGCCGTCGGTGGTCTCGAACAGTTCCACGGCCAGGTGGCCGGTCACGTCGAGTTCCTTGGCGATGCGCAGGGCGAGGGCCTGTGCCTCGCCCGCGAGCTCCTCGGAGAGGTTCGGGGCGGGCGCGATGACCGTGTCGCAGACCCCGTCCACCTGGACGGACTCCACGACGGGATAGGCCACGGCCTGGCCGTGGGGGGAACGGACGATGTTGGCCGCGAGTTCGCGGACGAAGTCCACCTTCTCTTCGGCGAGGACGGGGACACCGGCCCGGAAGGGCGCGTCCGCGTCCTCCGGGGTGCGTACGAACCACACGCCCTTGCCGTCGTAGCCGCCTCGCACGGTCTTGAGGATGACGGGGAACCCGCCGACCTCCGCCGCGAAGGCCTCCACGTCCGCCGGATCGCTCACGATCCGGTGGCGGGGGCTGGGCGCGCCGATCTCGTCGAGCTTGGCGCGCATCACCCCCTTGTCCTGGGCGTGCACCAACGCGTCGGGCCCCGGGCGGACGGGGATGCCGTCCGCTTCCAGGGCCCGCAGGTGTTCGGTGGGTACGTGCTCGTGATCGAAAGTGATCACGTCGCAGCCGCGCGCGAAGGCGCGCAGCGTCTCCAGATCGCGATAGTCGCCGATGACGACATCGCTCACGACCTGGGCCGCCGAGTCCTGTGGGGTGTCACTGAGGAGCTTGAATCTGATGCCGAGGGGGATACCCGCCTCGTGGGTCATGCGGGCGAGCTGTCCGCCGCCGACCATGCCGACTACCGGGAACGTCACTCCTCCAGGGTATCCGGCGAGATTCCGCCATATGGACGTGGCCTGGCTCGGACCCGTCGGTGATCTCCGCGGTGTGTGCCGTGCGTCGCACGCGGCCGGAAGGCACAGACGGAGCACAGGGGGGACACTTAGCATGGGTGGGTTGACGGAGAACACCGGACGCCCCTGGTGGGGGCGGTGACCGACAGGACTGACCTACTGATGAGCACGCCTGGGAACGGATCTGTTCTCGAACGCGTACGCGGTCTCCTGCGGGAGGTCGCCAAGTTCGGGGCGGTCGGCGGTCTGGGCGTGCTGGTCAACCTGGGTGTCTTCAACCTGATCCGCAACACCACCGACCTCCAGGTGGTGCGCGCGAGCGTGATAGCGACCGTCGTCGCCATCGCCACGAACTACCTCGGCTTCCGCTACTTCGCCTACCGCGACCGCGCCCAGAGCGACCCCGCCGGGCGCACGCGCGAGCTGGTCCTGTTCGTGGCGTTCAGCGCGATCGGCCTGGTCATCGAGAACGGTGTGCTGTACGTCGCCACGTACGGCTTCGGCTGGGGCGGTCCCGTCGCCAGCAACGTGTTCAAGTTCATCGGCATCGGGACGGCCACCGTGTTCCGTTTCTGGTCCTACCGCACCTGGGTGTTCAAAGCGCTTCCCGTGGCGGCCACGCCCGCCGAGCCCATGCCCGACCCGGCGCCGCTGCCCAAGCCCGAGCGCAAGCCCGAGCCCGAGCCGCTGCCCGAGCCGGAGCCCGCGAACAGCTAAGGCGGCCGGCTAGCGGACCGTCGCCTCGGGCTCGGTCCGTTCCGGCGCCGTGCGGCTGAGGAACAGCGCGAAGACCGGCGGCTGGGCCTGGAGCAGTTCGAGGCGTCCGCCGTCCGCCTCCGCGAGGTCCCGGGCGACGGCGAGGCCGATCCCGGTGGAGTTGCGGCCGCTGATGGCCCGCTCGAAGATCCGGTTGCCGAGGTCGGGCGGGACCCCGGGGCCCTCGTCGGTGACCTCCAGCACCGCCTGGTTGCCGACGACCCGGGTGCGCAGCGCGACCGTGCCGCCGCCGTGCATGAGCGCGTTCTCCACGAGGGTCGCCAGGACCTGTGCGACCGCGCCGGGGGTGCCGACGGCCCGTACGCCCTGCTTGCCGGAGCGCACGATGGCCCGGCCGGCGCTGCGGTAGGCGGGCCGCCACTCCTCCACCTGCTGTTTGACGACCTCGTCCAGGTCGAAGGGGACGGCGGATCCCGTGCGCGGGTCCCGCGAGTTCGTGAGCAGCCGCTGCACCACGTCCGTGAGCCGCTCCACCTGGGTGAGGGCGATCGTCGCCTCCTCCCGCACGGTCTCCAGGTCGTCGGTGACGGTGATCTCCTCCAGCCGCATCGACAGCGCCGTGAGCGGGGTGCGCAGCTGGTGCGAAGCGTCGGCGGCGAGGCGCCGCTCGGCGGTCAGCATCCGGCCGATCCGCTCGGCGCTGGAGTCGAGGACGTCCGCGACCCGGTCCAGCTCGGGCACCCCGTACCTCCTGTGCCGGGGCCTGGGGTCGCCCGAGCCGAGGCGTTCCGCGGTCTCGGCCAGGTCGGTGAGCGGGGAGGCGAGCCGGTTCGCCTGTCGTACGGCGAGCAGTACGGCCGCCACGACGGCGAGCAGCGCCACCGCGCCGACCACGGCCAGGGTCCGCCCGACCTCCTTGGTCACGGTGGAGCGGGAGGCTTCGACGACGACCGTCTCACCCTGCTCTCCGCGCGCGGTGCCGCGGATGACGTCGTCGGCGATCCGGGCGCCGACCTCCACGGGCGGCCTGCCGGGGAGGGTGATCCGGGCGTAGTGGCCGGCGTCGAGCTGTTCGGCGAGCGCGCCGTCGTCGACCGGCGTCTTCTCCAGGACGTTCGCCTCGACGATGCCGACCAGGCGCAGCGCCTCGGACTCGATGCGGTCCTGGGCGCTGTTGGTGATCGTCCGGGTCTCCACGATGACCAGGGAGACCCCGAAGACGGCGATCACGACGAGCACCACGGCGAGCGTGGAGTTGATCAGGCGGCGGCGCATGGCTCAGTACGCACCAGTGCTGCGGCCGGAAAGGTTTGCCGGGCCACGGTGTCCGGTGCGGTGCATCGCAAGGCGGAGGGACGCGGCTCGTACTGGACGTACTCGCGCGGTCCGACGACGCGGCGAGGTGCCGTGCCGGACGCCGTGACCCGGTGAACCTTTACGGTCACAGCACTAGCTCTTCTCGAAGCGGAAGCCGACGCCCCGGACGGTGGCGATGTAGCGGGGGTTCGCCGCGTCGTCGCCGAGCTTCTTGCGCAGCCAGGAGATGTGCATGTCTAGGGTCTTGGTGGAGGACCACCAGGTGGTGTCCCAGACCTCGCGCATGAGCTGGTCGCGGGTGACGACCCGGCCCGCGTCGCGGACCAGGACCCGCAGCAGGTCGAATTCCTTGGCGGTGAGCTGGAGCTCCTCCTCCCCCATCCACGCGCGGTGCGATTCCACGTCGATCCGCACGCCGTGGGTGGCGGGGGGCTGGGCGGCCTCGTTGGCGCCGCGCCGGAGCAGGGCCCGGACGCGGGCCAGCAGCTCGGCGAGCCGGAAGGGCTTGGTGACGTAGTCGTCGGCGCCGGCGTCGAGGCCGACCACCGTGTCCACCTCGTCCGCGCGGGCGGTCAGGACCAGGATCGGGAAGCCGTGGCCCTCGGCGCGCAGCCTGCGGGCGACTTCCAGGCCGTCCATGCCCGGCAGGCCCAGGTCCAGGACGACGAGATCGACGCCGCCCTGCAGTCCCGCGTCCAGGGCGGTGGGGCCGTCCTCCCGGACCTCGACCTCGTACCCTTCCCGGCGCAGGGCGCGGGCCAGGGGTTCCGAGATGGATGCGTCGTCCTCGGCGAGCAGTACACGCGTCATGTGGGTGATGGTAGTCCGCGGTGAGTGAATCGAGGGGCCTGCCGTCATACCCCTGCCGAACTGGCCTTATGGACTACTGACGGCCTTCGAATATGCCCAAACGGTTCCCGGTTAACCTGTGATCCATCTCTCAAGTCCTTTCATATGCCGCACTGTCGTGTCGTATGGTGGCGAGACGCCTGATGCACTACCTCAGGGACCTTTGTGCCAAAACGAGCCGAAGGTCTCTATTTCTGTCCTGACCGGACAGGCAGTCTTGATGGACTCACCTGTCCGAGCTCGATGACAGTGAATGACCTATGGGCCGGGCCCGTCGCGCGAAGGTGCGCGAGCGGGCGTGGATCCCGGTTACGGATGTTCCTTCGCCCCCCACCTCGGGGCGAGACCCCTGGGCGTGGGGTGGGAGGTCCGCCGCCGGTGCCGGCCACTCGTCCCGGGCGCTGTTCCGCTCACGAAGCGAAGCGTCCCGAGCAAGCAAGGATCGACCCATGGCTTCCAGCCTGACGAGGGACGCGGCGGACACCTCCGCCGAGAAGACCTTCCTCGGCCACCCCAGCGGCCTCGCCTTCCTCTTCATGACCGAGATGTGGGAGCGCTACAGCTTCTACGGCATGCGCGCGCTGCTCGTGCTCTACCTGGCCACGAACGTGGCCGACGGTGGTCTCGGGATGAACGACGCGACCGCGGTCGCGATCTACTCCGTCTACAACGCGATGGTCTACCTGCTCGCCCTCCCGGGCGGCTGGCTCGGTGACCGCGTGTGGGGCGCCCGCAAGGCCGTGGCCGTCGCCGGTGTCGTGATCATGACGGGTCACTTCCTGCTGGCGGTGCCCTCGTCCGTCTCGTTCTTCATCGGTCTGGCGCTGATCGCCGCCGGTTCGGGCGTGCTCAAGGCCAACATCTCCACGATGGTCGGCCAGCTGTACCGGGACAAGAACGACCCGCGCCGTGACGGTGGCTTCACGATCTTCTACATGGGCATCAACCTCGGTGCCTTCGTCGCCCCGCTGACCATCGGCTACGTCGGCCAGGAGGTCAACTGGCACCTCGGGTTCGCGATGGCCGGTGTCGGCATGGCCCTGGGTCTCGCCTTCTACTTCTTCGGCTTCCGCCACCTCAACCCGGTCTCGAACACCGTTCCGAGCCCGCTGAGCGCCGCCGAGAAGTCCTCGGTCGTCAAGAAGGGCCTGATCTGGCTCGGTGTCGCCGTCGCCGCCTACGCGGCCATCGGTCTGGCCGGCATCTTCACGATCAACTACGCGCTGTGGCCGCTGACCATCGCCGGTCTGGTCCTGCCCGCGTGGGCGATCCTGCGGATCAAGCGCGACAAGGACCTCTCCGACGTCGAGCGGTCCCGCATGTCGGCGTACGTCTGGTTCTTCGCCGCCGCCGCGATCTTCTGGGCGATCTACGACCAGACCGGCTCCACGCTGTCCCTGTTCGCGAAGGACAGCACGGACAGCACGCTGTTCGGCTTCAACTTCCCGGAGAGCTGGTTCCAGTCGCTGAACCCGCTGTTCGTGATGGCCCTCGCCCCGCTCTTCGCGATGCTGTGGGTGGCCCTCGCCAAGCGCTCCAAGGAGCCGACCACCCTGGCGAAGTTCTCCTTCGCGCTGGTCATGATCGGCGCCTCCTTCGGCGTCATGATGGTCGCCCAGGGCCTGGCCGGCGGCGACGCGAAGGTCAGCCCGATGTGGCTGGTCGGCGTGTACTTCATCCAGACCGTCGGTGAGCTCACCCTCTCCCCCGTCGGCCTGTCGCTGACCACCAAGCTGGCGCCGCAGAAGTACGGCTCCCAGATGATGGGCGTCTTCTTCCTCGCGGTCACCGCCGGTGACTCGGCCATCGCGCTGCTCCAGCTGATCGGCGCCCCGACGGACACCCAGGGCTGGTTCGCCAGCCAGGGCGTGCTCGCCATCCTCGCCGGCATCGCGATCTACATGTACCGCAAGAAGGTCCAGCCGCTCATGGGTGGCGTGCACTGACGCACCCCCCGCGACGGCGAACGGCCCGGCACACCGGAAGGTGTGCCGGGCCGTTCCCTTTGCCGTACTACCGGCGCGTGCCGCCTACTGGCGCGTGCCGCGCAGGCGGCGCCACGGGGTGAAGGTGAACACCGCGCCGCCGAGGAGGATCACGGTGCCGGCGACCAGGGCGAGGGCCTTGATGCCGCCCTCGTCCTCGGCACCGGTCTCGGCGAGACCTCCCGAGGTGGTGGTGCTGGTGCTGGTGGTGGAGGAGCCGGAGCCGCCCGGCTGGGCGGTGGTGTCCAGCTCCAGCGAGACGCCGCTGCTGGTCGCCTTGCAGGGGACGTTGATCGGCGTGGCCCCCGGGGCCATCGTGACGTCGATCGTCAGCTGGTCCGGGCTCAGCGTCACCTTGCCGGACTTGCCGGGCTTGTAGGTGCCGGTCATGTCGCTGAGGCTGACCGGGGCCTTGTCCGGGATCGGCTCCGCGTTGGCCGGGCCGGAGACCTTGACCGTGCCGCTGTCCGCGCCGCCGAGCTTGACGTCCATCGAGGGCTTGAGGGCCCCTGCGGGCAGCGCCATGGGCGCGGCCATCGCGCCCTTCGCGGTCTTGACCGTCAGGTCGTAGCTGCCGCCGTTCTTCTTGGCGTTGATCGTGACCGGGGTCTTGATGCCGCCGGGAACGACCGGACCGCAGTCGAAGGCCACCTCGACGGCCTTGCCCGGGAAGTCGGTCTGGCCGCCGTTTCCGGCGGTGGTACCGCCTGAGCTGGTGCCGCCGCCGCTGGTCGTGGTCCCTCCGGTGGTGCCGGCGGTGCCGGTCGTGCCGCCGCTCGTGGTGCCGCCACTGGTCGTGCCGCCGCTCGTGGACCCGGCCGACACGTCGATGGTGGCCCCGACGCCCACGTCACCGGTCGGCGCGCACTTGGTGACGAACGTGCCGAAGGAGAAGGTGACGGCCACGTCGTACTTGCCGGGGGTCAGGGTGATCTTCCCGGCCTTGGTCAGCTTGAGCTTGCCCTTCATCGGCGACATCTGCATGGGCGCCTTCTTGGGGATCGGCGGGTTCTTCTTCTCCCCGACGACCTTGAGCTCGCCCATCCCGCTGCCCAGCGCGATCCAGCCGGTGGGCTGGACCGCGTTCTCCGGGATGTCCATCAGGTCCGTGTTGTTCGAGGCCGGCTTGACGGTCTCCCACACCACGTCGACCTCGTCACCGACCTTCGCGGTGGCCGGGGCCGTGATCTTGGCCGTGGTCTCGCCCTCGACCGGGCCGCCACCGCCGGCCGGCGGAACGCACTTGACCTTGAACGTGGTCTCCGCTGCCTGGGCAGGGGAGGCCGCCATGGCGATACCCGCGCCGCCGAGCAGCAGCGCGACCACTGCCGCGCTCACCCTCCGTTGGGTCTTCACGCTTGTCCCTTCGTCGTCGAACGGTTCTCAGACGGTGCGGACGTCTGTGGTGCTGTCTCCGGCGCGCTGTCCGGGGTGAACCACGGCAGGACCGCCGTGGTGGTCTGGGGGGTTTCCGCGGGCGGGACGGATGCCGCGCGCGCGGATCCTCGTAGCGGCGGGATCCGGGGCAGCCTGGTCGTCACGGCCGAGGGCGACTCGGGGGGCACGCCCCGGTGGCGGCCGCCCGTGGGCGTCTCGCGCGGGCGGACCTTGTCGACGACGGCCATGCCGATACGGAAGACCGCGGCCGGGATCACCAGCAGGAGCAGGCCCCAGAAGAGCAGCACCCCGTACGGGCGGTCCACGCCCCACGGCTGGGTGGCCACGACGGTCTCGCCGTACTTGAGGGAGATGGTGTAGTCCCCGTAGGCGCCGGCCGTGAGGGCCACGTCCAGGGCGATCTCCGCCTTGCCGCCCGGCGGGATGGTCCCCTTCCAGCGGGCCTCCTCCCACAGCGGCGCGAACACGCCGTGGGCGGTGCCGAGTTGGAAGACCGGGTCCTTGACGGGGGCCGAACCGAGGTTGCCGACGGTGACCTTGAACTTCCGGGTGGGCGGGGCGCCGAACCAGGTCAGCACCCCGTCCTCGCCCTCCAGCCGGACCCCGGTCAGCATCGCGAGGCGGGCCGTGCCCGATTCGGCCGGCAGCTCGGCCACCTCGTGGTCGGTGATCTTCAGGGCGGCGGCGACGGTGGACTGGTCGCCGTTGACGGAGGTGACGTTGACGACGCACGGGCAGGGCTTGGGCGGGGCGACCACCGGCAACTGGGCGGTGAAGTGCCCGTCGTCGGCCACGGAGACCGCCGTTCCGTCGGCGTTGGCACAGCTGTTGGTGCCGCCGATCATGTTCTGCCCGCAGACCAGCAGCATCACCAGCGACTTGGGGCGCCAGCCGGTGCCGGTGACGGTGAGCTGGGTTCCCTTCGCGGCCTCCTGGAGCGAGAGCGCCACGCCCGGTTTGACCTCCGCGGCGCTGGTCGGGGCCGCCGGGAGCAACGCGAGGGCGCACGCGGCCAGCGCGCCGGCGAGGAGCGTGCGGAGGGGGCGGAGGGGGCGGATCGTGCCGCCGGCCTTGGCGCTCACCTGGCTGCTCCCGTCAGTTCGTATTCCGGTTCGGGTACGGGCGTCGCCCCGGCGGGAGGGTCCCGTCGGGCGCGCCGGCTGCGTACGAGGTACAGCGCGCTCAGCGTGGTCGCGCCGAGGGCGAGCAGGGCGCCGCCCAGCGGGCCCGCGAGCCGCCAGGGCAGGAACCACGCCGAGGTGGCGGCGGTGGCGCGGGCGCCGCCGGGTGCGGTGACGGTGAGGGTGAGGCGGACCCGGTCGAGGACGGGCGCGCCGGGCCAGGGCTCGGTCAGCTCGACCCGCTGGCCCGGGAGCAGTTCCAGAGGCAGGGTGCGGGCGCCGCGCCCGGGGACATCGCCGAAGCGGCCCTCGGCTCGGATCGACAGCTCGGGGGCGAGGGCCACGTTGCCCCGGTTGACCAGGGTGTACGCGACGACGGTGGCCGCGCCCCTGCCGCGTACGGAGACGTCCTCGACGGTGAGGGCGGCCAGGGTGGGGCCGCCGACCCGCAGGTGGACCCGTACGCCCACCTCGTGGCCTTCCTCGGTGGCGACCACGGCGGCGGGGTGGTCCCCGGGCGGGGACGCGGGCGGCACGGTGACGGTGAACGGGACCACCGCGCGGGTGTGCGGCGGGACCTTCACCGTGGCCGCGGCGCCGAAACTGATCCAGGACCCGGCGCCGGTGGACTCCCGGGCCGGCCGCACCGCGAAGGCGCCGTCCGCGGTGTTGTAGGCGTCGGCCCCGCGCAGGGTGACGGTGCGTTCCCCGTCGGTGGTGTTGGTGATGGCGAGCCGGTCCTCCAGCACGGTGCCGGCGGTGCCCGAGAGGTAGAAGTACGGGCGGCCGCCCCCGGGCCGGACGGCGGCCGTTCCGGCGGCGGGCTCGGCGGTCCAGCCGGGCTCGTCGGCCGCCGCGGGGTGCGCGGGGGTCGCGTACAGCGCGGCGGCCGTGAGCAGCAGGACGCCTGCGCGCTTGAGGGAGTGGAGCACGGGCATGGCCGGGGGCGCTCCGTTCAGGACCGGGCCTGCCGGCCGCGCCGGGTCAGCCAGAGCACACCGACGGCGCCGCTGAGCAGCACGGTGCCGCCGAGGGTGCCCAGCGCGAGGGCGGAGTCGGTGGGTCCGGTCTGCGGGAGGGTCTCGCCGCCGCCGGAACCGCCGGACTGCGTGCCACCGTCCCCGGCTGCCGTGACGTCCAGTTCCAGGGACGGCTTCGGGCTGTTGCCGGGGGTGCAGGTGGTCGTGGTCCCCAGCGCCTTGATGGTCAGGACCCCGGCGGTGAAGGTGACCTTGCCGCTCTTCTTGGGCTTGAAGGTGCCCGAGAGGTCGGTGATCTTGATGGGCGTGTTGGCGGGGACGGCCTCCGGGTTGGACGGTCCGGAGACCGGCACGGAGGCCTTCTCGGCGCCTTCGACGAGGATGACGGCGCTGGGGCTCATCGCGCCCTTGCCGAGCTCGACGGGGCTGGACGAGACGCCCTTCTGGAAGGACATCGTCAGCTTGTACCCGTCCCCCTCCTTCACGGCCTTGATGTCGATGGGCGATACCGCGGACTTGTCCCCGATCGGGGTCTTGCAGTCGTAGGCCACGTCGATGACGGCGGCCTGCGCCGCAGGGGCGGCCAGCAGGACCGCCGATCCGGCTGCCAGCGCGGAGGCCAGCGCGAGCGCGGTGGAGCGTTTCCGGTCGGACACCTTCGTCTTCCCCTCGAACCTCGGGCCACAAGTTACTGACGACACATCAGATTGGTGGCTCAAGGTACGCCCGGGGTCTTGCGGAGGGAAGACAAAGGACGGGCTGGAATTGACCCCTTGTCAGTAACCCGTCAGTGCGCGCGGACACCCTTCTGCCACACGGCGGAAACCAGCGGAACGCCGGGCCGGTAGGCCAGGTGGACATGGCTGGGGGCGTCCAGCAGGGCCAGGTCCGCGCGCGCTCCGGGGGCGATCCTGCCGATGTCGGTACGGCGCAGGGCGCGGGCTCCACCGGCGGTGGCGGACCACAGGGCCTCGTCCGGGGTCATCCGCATGTCGCGCACGGCGAGCGCGATGCAGAACGGCATCGAGCTCGTGTAGGAGGAGCCCGGGTTGCAGTCCGTGGACAGGGCGACGGTCGCACCCGCGTCGATCAGGCGCCGGGCGTCGGGCCACTGGGCACGGGTGGAGAACTCCGCGCCGGGCAGCAGGGTGGCGACGGTGGTGTCCGCGGCCTGGGCGAGCGCGTCCACGTCGGCGTCGGTGAGGTGGGTGCAGTGGTCGGCGGAGGCCGCTTCGAGCTCGACGGCGAGCTGGACGCCGGGGCCGTGGGAGAGCTGGTTGGCGTGGACGCGCGGGATCAGGCCGGCGGCGGCGCCCGCGGTGAGGATCGCGCGGGCCTGCTCCCCGTCGAAGGCGCCCTTCTCGCAGAAGACGTCCACCCAGCGGGCGTACGGGGCACAGGCCTCCAGCATGTCGCCGGTGACGAGGTCCACGTAGCCGGCGGGGTCGTCGGCGTAGTCCGGGGACACGATGTGCGCGCCGAGGTAGGTGACCTCCTCGGTGTGCGCGGCGGCGATCCGCAGGGCGCGGGCCTCGTCGGCGACGGTGAGTCCGTAGCCGGACTTGGTCTCGAAGGTGGTGGTGCCCTGGCGACGGGCCTCGTCGAGGTGGCGCAGCAGGTTGGCCTCGAGCTCGGCGTCGGTGGCGGCGCGGGTGGCGGCGACGGTGGTGCGGATGCCACCGGCGGCGTAGCTGCTGCCGGACATGCGGGCGTTGAACTCGGCGGTGCGGTCGCCGGCGAAGACGAGGTGCGAGTGGGAGTCGACGAAGCCGGGGATCACGGCGCGGCCGTTGGCGTTGAACGCCCTGTCCGCGGCGGGGGCCTCGTCGGCGGGGCCGACCCAGGCGATGCGGTCTCCGTCGATGACGACCGCTGCGTTCTGGAAGATGCCGAGGGGGGTTCCGTCGCCTTGGGCGGGGTCGTTGGTG
Source organism: Streptomyces sp. NPDC059874 (assembly GCF_042731135.1). Classification (NCBI taxonomy): domain Bacteria; kingdom Bacillati; phylum Actinomycetota; class Actinomycetes; order Kitasatosporales; family Streptomycetaceae; genus Streptomyces; species Streptomyces sp. NPDC059874. Next base: position 9,708 of record NZ_JBHWJY010000070.1, on the reverse strand, counting down.
ACGAGGCTGCCGATGTTGGTGATGGCGGTGGTGGTCATGGTTCCTCGGGGTGGTCGAGTGGTTTGTTTCCCCCACCCCGCCCTTTCTCCGTTTCCGGGGCGGAGTCCCCGGTTTCGGGAAGGGGCGGGGTGGGGGAAGGCCCGCCGCAGGCGTGCCCGTCAGGAGCGGAGGGCGGCGATGGACTCGGACAGGGCGGACGGGACATCCGGGACCAGGGTGTGGGTGCCGTCGCGGACGATGTGGCGGCCCCCGACCACCGTGTGCCGGACATCGGCGGCCGTCGCCGCGAACACGGCGGTCTCCGCACCGAGGCGGGGTACCGGACCGGCCGTGCGTACGGAGTCCAGCGCGATCGTCGCGAAGTCCGCCGGCGCGCCCACCGCCATGGTGCCCGCATCCGGCCGCCCCAGCGCCGCGTGCCCGTCGGCCGTGGCCGCCCGCAGCAGCGCCGCCGCCGTCCAGTGGCCGCGCGTACGGCTCGCCAGCCGCTCGTTGAGTTCCATCGCCCGGGCCTCTTCCAGCAGGTCGATCACCGCATGGCTGTCGCTGCCGAGCGAGAGCGGGCTGCCCGCCCGCTGGAGGCGCACCGCCGGGCCGATGCCGTCCGCGAGGTCGCGTTCGGTGGTGGGGCACATGCAGGTGCCGGTGGTGGTGCCGCCGAGGAGGGCGATGTCCGCGTCGGTGAGGTGCGTGTTGTGGACGCCCGTGGTGCGCGGGCCCAGCACGCCGTGGTCGGCGAGGAGCTGGGTCGGGGTGCGGCCGTGCGCGGCCTGGCAGGCGTCGTTCTCCGCGGTCTGCTCGGAGAGGTGCACGTGCAGCGGCACCCCGCGCTCCTGCGCCCACGCGGCGACCGTGGCCAACTGCCCCGCCGGGACGGCGCGGACCGAGTGGATCGCGGCGCCGATCAGGGCGTGGTCACGCCCCTTGAGGGCGGAGACCCTCTCCGCCCAGGCGTCGGCGGTGCCGTCGGAGAAGCGCAGCTGGTGCTGGTTCGGGGCCTCGCCGAAGCCCGCCGAGAGGTAGGCGGTGTCGAGGAGGGTGATCCGGACGCCGGCCTCGGCCGCGGCCTCGATCAGGGCCTCGCCCATGGCGTTCGGGTCGGCGTACGGGACGCCGCCCGGCGCGTGGTGGACGTAGTGGAACTCGCCGACGTTGGTGATGCCGGCCAGCGCCATCTCCGCGTACACGGCGCGGGCGAGCGCGAAGTACGTGTCGGGGGTGAGGTTCTGGGCGACCTTGTACATGAAGTCGCGCCAGGTCCAGAAGGTGCCCGAACCGACCTGTACGAGGGAGCGCAGCGCCCGGTGGAAGGCGTGGGAGTGCGCGTTGGCCAGGCCCGGGATGGTCAGGCCGCGCAGCACCTCGGCGCCGGGGGGCGGGGCCTCGACCCCGGTCCGCACCGAGGCGATCCGCCCGTCGGCGGACACATCGAGGGCCACGCCCGGCTCGACATGGGTGTCGAGCCAGGCGTGCTCCAGCCAGTACGTCGTCGTCACCGGCACGCGAGTCCTTCCAGTACGTCGGCGAGGGCGAGGACGCCTGCCACGCAGTCGTCCTCTGCGGCGAACTCCCGCGGGGAGTGGGAGACGCCGGTCGGGTTCCGTACGAACAGCATCGCGGTCGGGACGGCGGCGGAGAGGATTCCGGCGTCGTGTCCCGCGCCCGTGCCGAGGACGGGGACGGCCCCGCCCAGGATGCGGTTCATCTCGTCGCGCAGGGCGTGCTCGAACTCGACGACCGGGGTGAAGGACTCCCGGACGACGGCGAGGTCGATGCCGTCCTGGTCGGCGCGCTCGCGGGCGGCCTTCTCGATGGCGGTGACCACCGTGTCGAGGGTCGCCTGGTCGGCGGCGCGCGAGTCGAGCCAGCCGCGCACCAGGGACGGGATGGCGTTGACCCCGTTGGGCTCGACCGCGATCTTGCCGAAGGTGGCGACGGCCCCGGCGAGGGCCGCCTCCTGGCGGGCGGCCAGTACGGTCGCCGCGTACGTGAGCATCGGGTCTCGGCGGTCGACCAGGCGGGTGGTGCCCGCGTGGTTGGCCTCGCCGTGGAAGTCGAAGCGCCAGCGGCCGTGCGGCCAGATCGCGGAGGCGATGCCGACGGAGTCTCCCGACAGGTCGAGGGCGCGGCCCTGTTCCACGTGGAGCTCGACGAACGCGCCGATGCGGGCCAGGCGTTCGGGGTCGGCCCCGATGGCGTCGGGGTCGTACCCGGCGGCCTCCATGGCCTGCGGGAGGGAGATCCCGTCGGCGTCGCGGAGCTCGTACGCCTTCTCCTTGGTCAGCTGCCCGGCGGCGAGCCGGGAGCCGACGCAGGCGAGCCCGAAGCGGGCGCCTTCCTCGTCGCCGAAGTTGGTGATGGCCAGGGGCCTGGCGAACTCCGCGCCCCTCCTGCGGAGTTCGTCCAGGGCCGCGAAGGAGGACACCACCCCGAGGGGGCCGTCGAAGGCCCCGCCGTCGGGTACGGAGTCCAGGTGCGAGCCGGTGACCACGGCGTCCCCCGCGAGGGGGTCGCCGAGCCACGCCCACTGGTTGCCGTTGCGGTCGGTCTCGTACGTCAGCCCGCGGGCCTCGGCCTGCGCCTGGAACCAGGTCCGGCAGTCGGCGTCGGCGCCGGTCCACGCGTAGCGGCGGTAGCCCCCGGAGTCGGCGTGGCGGCCGATGTGCGCGAGCTCGGCCCACATGCCGTGGAACGATGCGGCGTCGCTCACGCGTCGTCGCCCTCGCGCATGGGGACGCGGACGCCGCGCTCGTCCGCGACGGACTCCGCGATGTCGTAGCCGGCGTCGACGTGGCGGATGACGCCCATGCCCGGGTCGTTGGTGAGGACGCGGCGGATCTTCTCGCCGGCCAGCGGGGTGCCGTCGGCGACCGTGACCTGGCCCGCGTGGATGGAGCGGCCCATGCCGACGCCGCCGCCGTGGTGGATGGAGACCCAGGAGGCGCCGGAGGCCACGTTGACCATGGCGTTGAGCAGCGGCCAGTCGGCGATGGCGTCGGAGCCGTCCAGCATGGCCTCGGTCTCGCGGTACGGGGAGGCCACCGAGCCGCAGTCGAGGTGGTCGCGGCCGATGGCCAGCGGGGCGGCGAGGGTGCCGTCGGCGACCATGTCGTTGAAGCGCTCGCCGGCCTTGTCGCGCTCGCCGTAGCCGAGCCAGCAGATGCGGGCGGGCAGGCCCTGGAAGTGGACGCGCTCGCCGGCCATCTTGATCCAGCGGTGCAGGGACTCGTTCTCCGGGAAGAGCTCCAGCATCGCCTTGTCGGTCTTGTGGATGTCCGAGGCCTCGCCGGACAGCGCGGCCCAGCGGAAGGGGCCCTTGCCCTCGCAGAACAGCGGCCGGATGTAGGCGGGGACGAAGCCGGGGAAGGCGAAGGCGCGGTCGTAGCCGGCCAGCTGGGCCTCGCCGCGGATGGAGTTGCCGTAGTCGAAGACCTCGGCGCCGGCGTCCATGAAGCCGACCATGGCCTCGACGTGCTTGGCCATGGACTCGCGGGCCCGCGTGGTGAAGCCGGCCGGGTCCTTGGCGGCGTACGAGGCCATGTCGTCGAAGTCGACGCCGACGGGGAGGTAGGCGAGCGGGTCGTGGGCGGAGGTCTGGTCCGTCACGATGTCGATCGGGGCGCCTTCGGCCAGCATCTGCGGGAGCAGCTCCGCGGCGTTGCCGAGCAGGCCGATGGAGAGCGGCTTGCGGGCGTCGCGGGCCTCGACGGCCAGCTGGAGGGCGTGGCGCAGGTTGTCGGCCTTGACGTCCAGGTAGCGGTGCTCGATGCGGCGCTCGATGGCGCGCGGGTCGACGTCGATGCAGATCGCGACGCCGTCGTTCATCGTCACGGCCAGCGGCTGGGCGCCGCCCATGCCGCCGAGGCCGGCGGTGAGGGTGATGGTGCCCGCGAGGGTGCCGCCGAACTTCTTGGCGGCGACGGCGGCGAAGGTCTCGTACGTGCCCTGGAGGATGCCCTGGGTGCCGATGTAGATCCACGAACCGGCGGTCATCTGGCCGTACATGGTCAGGCCGAGGTGCTCCAGGCGGCGGAACTCCTCCCAGTTGGCCCAGTCGCCCACCAGGTTGGAGTTGGCGAGCAGGACGCGCGGGGCCCACTCGTGGGTCTGCATCACGCCGACCGGGCGGCCGGACTGGACGAGCATCGTCTCGTCCTGCTTGAGCGTCCGGAGGGTGCGGACCATGGCGTCGTACGAGCGCCAGTCGCGGGCGGCCTTGCCGGTGCCGCCGTAGACGACGAGCTTGTCGGGGTGCTCGGCGACCTCGGGGTCGAGGTTGTTCTGGAGCATCCGCAGCGCGGCCTCCTGCTGCCATCCCAGGGCGCTGAGCTCGGTACCTCGCGCGGCACGTACGGGGCGGGGTCCTGACATGGCGTTGCCTCCTCCGATGTTGGTCAATCCATTCACATCCTGACCCCCTGAATAGATTCAGTCAACAGCTGCGGGCCGCTCCTTCGGATGATGGGATGGCGGACATGGACAGGGATCCGGTCGTACGAGCCGCCGTCGAACAGGGCCTACTGGACTCCGAGCCGCTGGCCTGCCTGCTGGACATCGCCGGCATCCGGGCCTCCGCCGCCGCCCTGACCGGCGCCTTCGCCGCCGCGGTGGCGCCCGGGACCCCCGTCCTGCACGCCTTCGCCGTCAAGGCCGCCCCGCTCGTGCCCGTACTGCGGCTGCTCGCCGACGCCGGGCTCGGCTGCGAGGTCGCCGGCCCGGGCGAGCTCGCACTGGCCCGGGCGGCCGGGCTGCCGGCCGAGCGGATCGTGCTGGACTCCCCCGCCAAGACCGGGGGCGAACTGCGCGAGGCCCTGGCGCTGGGCATCGCCGTCAACGCCGACAACAGGCAGGAGCTGCAGCGCCTCGACGCGCTCGTCGGCGCCGGCCCCACCCCGCCCTCCTCCCCGATCGGCGTGCGGATCAACCCGCAGACCGGCGCGGGCACCATCGGCGCGCTGTCCACGGCCACGGCCACCTCGAAGTTCGGCATCGCCCTGCGCGATCCGGGCGCGCGCGAGTGGCTCGTACGGGCCTTCGTGGACCGGCCCTGGCTGACCCGGCTGCACACCCACTCCGGCTCGCAGGGCGTCCCGCTGGCCCTGATCGCCGAGGGGGTACGGGAACTGCACGCGCTGGCCGAGGAGATCAACGCGGCGGCCGGGCGCCGGCAGGTCGACACCCTCGACATCGGCGGGGGCCTGCCGGTGAACTTCTCCTCGGACGACGCGGTCCCGACGTACGAGGAGTACGTGACCGCCCTGCGCGAGGCGGCCCCCGCGCTCTTCGACGGCTCGTACGGGCTCGTCACGGAGTTCGGGCGGTCCCTGCTGGCCAAGAACGGCCTGGTCCTGGCCCGGGTCGAGTACACCAAGACCAGCGGGGGCCGCGCGATCGCCCTCACCCACGCGGGGGTCCAGCTCGCGACCCGTACCGCCTACGCGCCGGCGTCCTGGCCGGTGCGGATCCTGCCGTACGACGCGAAGGGCACGCCGAAGACCGGGGCCCCGGTGGCACAGGACATCGCGGGACCGGCCTGCTTCGCGGGGGACCTCCTGGCGGCGGGGCGTTCGCTGCCGGCGCTGGCCGCGGGCGACGTGATCGGGGTGCCGGACACGGGGGCGTACTTCTTCACCGCGCACTACGGGTACAACAGCCTGCCGCGGCCGGCGGTGCACGGCTTCGCGCTCACCCCGTCCGGGGAGGTCCGCTTCACCCTGGTCCGCCCGGCGCAGGGCCTCGCGGAGATCGTCGCCGAGGCGGGTGCCGCACAGCGCGACGCGCTCCTCTAGTGCTGTGACCGGAAAGGTTTGCCGGGGCGCGGTGTTCGGTGCGGTGCATCGCAAGGCGGAGGGCCGCGGCTCGTACTGGACGTACTTGCGCGGTCCGACAACGCGGCGAGGTGCCGTGCCGAGCGCCGTGACCCGGTGAACCTTTCCGGTCACAGCACTAGGCCGCTGCGGGGCGGACCGTGCCCGGGCGCGGCGCCGTTGCGGGGGCTCCGCCCCCGAGCCCCCGCGCCTCAAACGCCGGCGGGGCTGGAATTGCCCTGCGGGGTCGACAGGGTGGCCGCCAAGGCCGGGGCCAGGCCCGCCACGACCTCGGCAGGGGTCAGCGACACGACCCCCGGCAGGCGCAGCAGATACCGGGTCAGGGCCAGGCCCAGGAGCTGGGCGGACACCAGGCCCGCCACCCGCCCGGCCCGCTCCGGGCCGAGGGCGGCCGCCAGCGTAGGGCTCACCTGCGCCGTGAACACCTCCCGCATCCGCGCCGCCGCCTGCTCGTTCGTCACCGCGGAGCGCAACAGCACCAGCAGCGCGTCGTCCGCCGGATCGCCCTCCCAGCGCTCCACGAAATGCCGCACGAGGGCCGCGGGCAGCTCCTCCACCGGCACGCCGCCCAGATCCGGCAGCCGCAGGTCGATGGCCAGGGTCGCGCCGAAGAGCTGCTCCTTGCTGCCGAAGTACCGCATGACCATCGACGGGTCGATCTCCGCGTCGGCGGCGATGGCGCGGATGGTGGTGCGCTCGTAGCCCTGCACCGCGAACCGCTCGCGCGCGGCCCGCAGGATCGCCGCCTTGGTCCGGTCGGAGGTGCGTCGTACCGTCATGCCAACAACCGTAGGCCAACAACTGTTGACACACCAGACCGACAGGAGCATCCTCATGTCAACAACCGTTGGCCAACGAGCGTTGGCCCGCCGGAGGAGGCCCGCCATGACCAGCACCGCCGCACTCCCGCTCCCCGCCACCACCGACGTCGCCATCGTCGGCGCCGGCCCCACCGGCCTCTCCCTCGCCGTGACCCTGGCGGAGGCCGGCATCGACTTCGTGCTGCTCGACCGGCTGGCCGAGGGCGCCAACACGTCCCGCGCCGCCGTCGTGCACGCCCGCACCCTGGAGGTGCTCGACGAGATCGACCCCTCCCGCGCCCTCTCCGCCGAGCTGATCGACCGCGGCACCCCCATCGGCACCTTCCGGGTCCGCGAGGGCGCCCGCTCGCTCGCCACGGTCCGCTTCGACGACCTGCCGACCGCCCACCCGTACGCGCTGATGGTTCCCCAGGACCAGACCGAGGCCGTGCTCCTCGCCCGCCTGCGCGCCCTCGGCGCCGACGTCCACCGCCCGTACGAGGTCACCGCGATCACCCAGGACCCGGACGGGGTCACCCTCACCACCGCCACCGGCGAGACCCTGCGCGCCGCCCACGCCGTCGGCGCCGACGGGATGCACAGCGCGGTCCGCGCGGCCGCCGGGATCGGCTTCACCGGCTCCGCCTACGAGGAGTCCTTCGTCCTGGCCGACATCGCCATGGACTGGGCGCCCGGCGCCCGCGAGGTCTCCCTCACCCTCGGCGCCACCGGGCTCACCGTGGTCGCCCCGCTGCCCGGCGGGCGCCACCGGCTGGTCGCGAGCGTCGCCGAGGCCCCCGCCGAGCCGGACCTCGCCTTCGTGCAGGGGCTGTTGGACGAGCGCGCGCCCGGCCAGGCCACCGTCCGCTCGCTCGCCTGGTCCTCCCGGTTCCGGATCCACCACCGGGTCGCCGACCGCTACCGGGCCGGCCGGCTGCTGCTCGCCGGGGACGCCGCCCACGTGCACAGCCCGGCCGGCGGCCAGGGCATGAACACCGGCATCCAGGACGGGTACGCGCTGGGTCGTGCCTTCGCGGACAAGGACCTGGACGGCTACGAGGCCCGCCGGCGGCCCGTCGCCCTGCGGGTGGTGGCCCTCACCGACCGGATGACCCGGGTCGCGACCACCCGCAATCCTGTCCTGCGCGCCGTGCGCAACACCCTGCTCCCCGTCCTGTCCCGCATCCCGGCACTGCGGCGCCGCCTGGCCACCGAGCTCGCCGAGCTCAACTACCGCTGAGGACTCAGTCCACGAACAGCCCGCGCGCCGCGGCCCGCGCGTCGAAGGCCTCCAGCCGCGCCTGCGCGTCGGGCAGCGCGTCCGCCATCGCCTCCAGCAGCACCCGGCCCAGCAGCATCGGCGCGCACGCCGTGTCGAAGGCCAGACCGGTGCCGACCGGGGCCGGGATCAGCAGGTCCGAGTGACGGGCCACCGGGGCGAAGGCCGAGTCGGCGACGGTCACCACGGTCAGGCCCGCCCGCCGGGAACGCTCCAGCGTCTCCACGACCTCCCGGGGATGCCGGGGCAGCGCGAAGCAGAGCAGCGTGCTCGCACCGGCGGCGACGGCCGCGTCGATGCGGTCGTCCATCATCGAGCCGCCCTCGTCGAGGAGCCGTACGTCCGGGTGCACCTTGGCGGCGAAGTACGCGAACCCCCGCGCCTGCGAGGACGCCGCGCGCAGCCCGAGCACCGGCAGCGGGGTCGAGGCGGCGAGCAGCCGGCCGGCCTCCTGGACGGGCGAGGGATCGGCGAGCATCGCGGACAGCTGCCGCAGGTTCTCGATCTCCCCCTGGACGGCCTGCTGGTACTCGTTGTACGCGTCCTCGTGCGCGGCCTCGGTCCGCTCGGCGGGCGCCACCTCGCGCAGGTGTCGGCGGAGTGCGGGATACCCGTCGAAGCCCAGCGCCACCGCGAACCGGGTCACGGACGGCTGGCTCACCCCGGCCAGCTCGGCGAGCTCCACGCTCGACAGGAAGGGCACCTCCGCGGCCCCGCGCACCATGCAGTGCGCGATCCGCCGCTGGGTCGGCGTCAGCCGGTGCCCCTCGAACAGCTTCTGCAGCCGCGCTGCCGGGCTGTCACTCATGCCGCCCCCTCCGTCCCGGTGAGATATTCAGTCACGGAGCACTCTGCATGCGGTTATGCACGCGGGCAAGCCGTGCCCGCTATCCGGATACGGGGGCTAGCCCCAGTGCGGGGGCCTCCGGCGGTTCCTAGCGTGGGGGGATGGACTCGCACGCCCACACCCATGAGCTGAAGAAGGAACTCGACGCCACCCTGGACGCCCGGCGGGAGCTGGGTCAGGAGTACGAGGCCGCGCTGGTGGACTCGTTCGTCGAGAAGGTCGACACGCAGGTCCGGCGCCGGCTCGCGGAGGAACGCCTGTCCGCGGCCCGTGGCTCCGCCGGTCCCGCCGTGGCGGACGGGAACTTCGGCGAACGCTTCGGCTTCGCCATCATCACGCTGGTGCTGGCGATCCCGCTCTCGGCGATTGCTGCTGCGCAGGCTCAGCTGGCGGGGCTGGTGGTGGCCTGGGCCGGGATCGTGGGCGTGAACTTCATCCACGCCCATCGCCTCCGGCGCGGGGACCGGGACACCTCGGCCTGATCCGTCCCGCTGCCGCGTGCGGCGCCGTTGCGGGGGCGCTGCCCCCGAGCCCCCGCGCCTCAAACGCCGGCGGTGGGGCTGAAATCGCCCAGCAAAAGAGATGGGCGGGGACCGCCGCACCCCGGTTGCCCGGGGGCGGGACGACGGCGGTCCCCGCGAAGGACACGGGCCGGGTCAGGGCCGTTCCGCGTCCGTGGCGTCCACGCGGTCCGGGAGCCGCTCCGGGGGTGCGTTGGCGCCGTTCGGTGGTGTCGGCCGGGTTCTCCTGCCGACAACCACCACTGTGCCGGAGCCGTGTTAAGCCGGTGCTGCCGTCACGTGTCGGGCCCGTACCGTTTGCGCGACTTCCCCGCCGAACGCCTGCCGAAGCCGGGGACGGGTGTGTGCCGGGGCGTCCCCGCAGGGCGCCGAACACCACCGCCCTCGGCCCTCCGACCCCTGGAAACGTTCGGCGCCCGAGGAGACGCCCCGG
>NZ_JBHWJY010000069.1:0-44953 GCF_042731135.1 Streptomyces sp. NPDC059874 | reverse complement strand
ATGTCCTCACCGGCGAGGTTGTCGTCCTTCTCGCGCAGCAGCTTCTTGTCACGCGCGTAACGGTTCACCAGACCCGTCAGCGCCGCACGGAAGCCTTCCTCGTGCGTACCGCCCTCATGCGTGTGGATCGTGTTCGCGAAGGAGTACACACCCTCCGTGTACTGCGAGTTCCACTGCATCGCGATCTCGACCGAGAGCATCCGCTCCTTGTCCTCGGCCTCGACGTCGATGACCGTCGGGTGGATCAGCTCACCCTTGCGCGAGTTCAGGTACTTCACGAAGTCGACGATGCCGCCCTCGTAGTAGTACTTGACCGTCCGAGCCTGGGGCTCCTCGACCTCCTCGGCCGAGTCCGCGCCCATCGTCGCCTTCGCCGACTCGCGCTCGTCCGTGAGCGTCAGGGTCAGGCCCTTGTTGAGGAAGGCCATCTCCTGGAAGCGACGCGACAGCGTCTCGAAGGAGTACTCGGTCGTCTCGAAGATGTCCCCGTCGGCCCAGAAGGTGACCGAGGTGCCCGTCTGACCGGTCTCCTCGTTCTTCGCCAGGGCGGCGGTCGGAGCACCGAGCTTGTAGTCCTGCGTCCAGCGGTAACCGTCACGCCGGACCTCGACCGAGACCTTCGTCGACAGCGCGTTCACCACCGACACACCCACACCGTGCAGACCGCCGGAGACGGCGTAACCGCCACCGCCGAACTTTCCGCCCGCGTGCAGGACGGTCAGCACGACCTCGACGGCCGGCTTCCCCTCCGACGGCACGATGTCGACCGGGATGCCACGGCCGTTGTCGACGACCTTGACACCGCCGTCGGCGAGGATCGTCACGTCGATCGTGTCCGCGTGCCCGGCCAGCGCCTCGTCGACGGAGTTGTCGACCACCTCGTAGACGAGGTGGTGCAGACCGCGCTCACCCGTCGATCCGATGTACATGCCGGGCCGCTTGCGGACCGCGTCCAGACCCTCCAGGACCTGGATGTTGCTGCCGGTGTACGAAGACTCACCGGCTTCACCGGCTGTGGACTCGTTCTTCTCGTTGGGGTTGCCCGAATCGGCCACGAAGCGCCCTTTCTGGCACAGCACAGGCCGTACTCCGGGCCAGCAGGCATGCAAGCAGGAGCGGCTGCGTCGATCTGCGTTGTCAGCGTTTGTCAGCGAGATCCCGCCCGAAGGCGGGATTGGCTTCAGTCTACCGGTACCACGGACATGAATGGGGGTTTGCGGGTACCTGAGTCCGCATGTGCCGCCCTGAACCTCCACTCTCCGACTCCCCATATCCGGGCAGGGGCTCAAAGAGGCTCACACGGGCATCCAGCGCTTCGGCCTGTCAACCTCCCACTACCGTGAGGGACGCCACCCGCGGCACCGCCCGATCCGGGCTCGCCAACACCACCGGACTCCCCGGCTCCCTCCAGCCCGCCGAGGGCAAATCCAGGCACCCCCGAACATCCAGCCCCGCCCGCACATCCAGCCCCGCCGGCGTTTGAGGCGCGGGGTCCGGGGCGGAGCCCCGATCTTCGAGCCGCACGCAACCCAGCCGGCCAGGGGCAAGATCCAGCCCCGCCGGCGTTTGAGGCGCGAGGTCTGGGGCGGAGCCCCAGGTCCCGGCGCAGCCGGGCTTCCCCGCCGGGGGGCTACCCGTACGTGTCCCCTGGCCCCTTGCTACCCGGCGCCCGCCACGGCCCGTACCCCTTCGGCCGCCCACCCCCAGGCCCCCGCACGACGATCATCCGCACCGTCCCCTGCCCCAGTTCCGAGTTCAACCGCGCCACCAGCTGCGGCGCCAACAGCTTCAGCTGCGCCGCCCACGCCGAGGAATCGCACCGCACGACCAGCTCACGGTCCTCGTACCGCTCCGGTTCACAGTGCGCCGCGATCTCCGGGCCGACGATCTCCGGCCAGCGCTCCATCACGCCCGCCACCGCCATCGGCATCTCCCACCCGCGCTCCGTGCGCAGCCGGTCCAGCGCCGCCATCAACGGCATCGGATCCCGACCGTCCGCACGAGCCCCCGAGCGCAGCCCCGGACCCTGCTGCCGCTTCTTCCCGCCCGCCGCGTTCCCCCGCGCCCGCGCCTGCTCCCGCGCGGCGGCCAGCGCCTGCCGCGCCAGATCCACCCCGGAGGGCTCCGGCACCCTGCGCGGCTGCCCGCCCTTGCCCTGGTCGCCGTCCTGACCGCTCACAGCACCGCTCACAGCCGGGTCACCTCACCACCGGACACCCCGAACCGCGCCCCCACCAGCACACCCGGGACGTCATCGTCCACCGCCGCCGTCACCAGCACCTGCTCGCCCCCGGCCACCAGCTCCGCCAGCCGCTCCCGGCGCCGCGCGTCCAGCTCCGCGAACACGTCGTCCAGGATCAGCACCGGCTCCGCGCCCTCCGAGCGCAGCAGCTCGTACGAAGCCAGCCGCAGCGCCAGCGCGTACGACCACGACTCCCCGTGGCTCGCGTACCCCTTCGCCGGCAGCTCCCCCAGCCGCAGCAGCACGTCGTCCCGGTGCGGCCCCACCAGGGTCACCCCGCGCTCGATCTCCTGCTTGCGCACCTCGCCCAGCGCCGCCAGCAGCACCTCGTAGATCGCCTCACGGGTCCGCGCCGCACCACTGTCCACCGCCTCGCCCGCGGAGGACTTGTACGCCAACCCCAGCGGGCCACCACCGGGCGCGAGCTGCTCGTACGCCTTGTCCGCCAGCGGCAGCAGCGTCCCGATCAGATCCAGCCGCTGCGCCAGCAGCTCCGCACCCGCCCGCGCCAGATGCTGGTCCCACACATCGAGCGTGGACAGGTCCATCGACCGGCCACCGTGCCGGCGCGCCATCGCCGCCGACTTCAGCAGCGTGTTGCGCTGCTTGAGCACCCGCTCGTAGTCCGACCGGACACCCGCCATCCGCGGCGACCGCGCCGTCACGAGTTCGTCCAGGAACCGGCGGCGCTCCCCCGGATCACCCTTCACCAGCGCCAGGTCCTCCGGCGCGAACAGCACCGTCCGTACGATCCCCAGCACGTCCCGCGGCCTGACCTGCGAGGACCTGTTGATCCGGGCCCGGTTCGCCCGGCCCGGATTCAGCTCCAGCTCCACCAGCTGCTGCCGCTCGCCCTGGGTGACGGCGGCACGCACGATCGCCCGGTCCGCCCCCATCCGCACGAGCGGGGCGTCCGAGGAGACCCGGTGGCTGCCCAGCGTCGCCAGGTAGCCGATCGCCTCGACGAGGTTCGTCTTGCCCTGGCCGTTGGGACCCACGAAAGCCGTGACGCCCGGGTCGAGGGGAACCTCGGCCCGGGCGTACGAGCGGAAGTCGGCCAACGAGAGATGCGAAACATGCATACGGCGCCGACCTCCCCCGGCTTCCTGCTGCTCTGCTCTGTGGTGCTGTGGTGGAGCTACTTCTTCTCGACCGCGTGGCCGCCGAACTGGTTGCGCAGCGCGGCGATCATCTTCATCTGCGGGGAGTCGTCCTGCCGCGACGCGAACCTCGCGAACAGCGAGGCCGTGATCGCCGGCAGCGGCACGGCGTTGTCGATCGCCGCCTCCACCGTCCAGCGTCCCTCACCCGAGTCCTGCGCGAAGCCGCGGAGCTGCTCCAGGTGCTCGTCCTCGTCGAGGGCGTTCACGGCCAGGTCCAGCAGCCAGGAACGGATGACCGTCCCCTCCTGCCACGAGCGGAAGACCTCGCGGACGTCGGTGACCGAGTCCACCTTCTCGAGCAGCTCCCAGCCCTCGGCGTAGGCCTGCATCATGGCGTACTCGATGCCGTTGTGGACCATCTTCGCGAAGTGGCCCGCACCCACCTTGCCGGCGTGCACGGCGCCGAACTCGCCCTCGGGCTTGAGGGCGTCGAACACCGGCTGGACCACGGCGACGTGCTCCTTGTCGCCGCCGTACATCAGCGCGTAGCCGTTCTCCAGGCCCCACACACCACCGGAGACACCGCAGTCGACGAAGCCGATCCCCTTGGCCGCGAGCTCGGCGGCGTGCTTCTCGTCGTCGGTCCAGCGCGAGTTCCCGCCGTCGACCACGATGTCGCCCGGCGACAGCAGCTCGGCGAGCTCGTCGACGGTGGACTGGGTCGCCCCGCCTGCCGGGACCATGACCCACACCACGCGGGGGGCCTGCAGGCTGTCCACAAGTTCCCGCAGGCTGTGGACATCGGCGAGGTCCGGGTTGCGGTCGTATCCGATGACGGTGTGGCCTGCGCGGCGGATGCGCTCGCGCATGTTGCCGCCCATCTTGCCGAGACCGACGAGACCAAGCTCCATCAGGTGGTTCCTTAAGCGTTGTGGCCGTTTTTGCCGGGACCCCGCGGTTTCCCGGCGGGCGTCCCAGGCCCCGAGCCTACGCCCGCGGGCGCTGCCCGGCCCCACGGGGCGCGCACGGCCCCAAAAGGTCGGAAGAACGCGGTCAGGCCCGGTTTCGCGGTCCGCGAAACCGGGCCTGACCTGCGAAGAATCAGCCGGAGAGGCGTACGGGCATGATCAGGTACTTGTACGCCTCGTCGGCCTCGGCGTCGACCGCCGGGCGGCCGCTGAGCAGCGCCGGCTTGGTGGACGTGGTGAAGCTCAGCTGCGCGGCGGGCGAGTCGATCGCGCTCAGGCCGTCCAGCAGGAAGGTCGGGTTGAAGGCGATCGAGATGTCGTCGCCCTCCAGCTTGGCGTCCACGCGCTCCACAGCCTGTGCGTCGTCGCTGGAACCGGCTTCCAGGATCAGCACGCCCTGCTCGAAGCTCAGGCGGACCGGGGTGTTGCGCTCGGCGACGAGGGCCACGCGCTTGACGGCCTCGACGAACGGGGCGGTCTCGATCACGGCGATGGAGTTGAACTCCGTCGGGAACAGCGTGCGGTACTTCGGCAGGTCGCCTTCGAGGAGGCGGGTGGTGGTGCGGCGACCGGCGCCTTCGAAACCGATGAGGCCCTCGCCGGCGCCCGAGCCCGACAGCGCCAGGGTGACGGTGTCACCGCTGGTCAGGGACTTGGCGGTGTCGAGGAGCGTCTTCGCGGGCACCAGGGCCACGGCGGAGGCGTCCGGGTTCTCCGGCTTCCACAGGAACTCGCGGACCGCGAAGCGGTAGCGGTCGGTCGAGGCCAGGGTGACGCGGTCGCCCTCGATCTCGATGCGCACACCGGTCAGCACGGGCAGCGTGTCGTCACGGCCGGCGGCGATGGCGACCTGGGCGGCGGCGGAGGCGAAGACCTCACCGGGCACGGTGCCGGTCGCGGTCGGCATCTGGGGCAGCGCCGGGTATTCCTCCACAGGCAGGGTGTGGAGTGTGAATCGAGAGGAGCCGCAGACCACGGTCGCCCGTACACCGTCTGTGGAAATCTCCACCGGCCGGTTGGGGAGGGCGCGGCAGATGTCGGCGAGCAGCCGGCCCGAGACCAGGACGGTGCCGTCCTCCTCGACGTCGGCCTCGACGGAGACCCGGGCCGAGACCTCGTAGTCGAAGCCGGAGAGGGACAGGGTGCCCTCCTCGGCCTTCAGCAGCAGGCCCGCGAGAACGGGCACCGGCGGCCGGGCCGGGAGGCTACGAGCGGCCCACGCCACTGCCTCCGCGAGTACGTCGCGCTCCACCCGGATCTTCACCGGAACCGCCTCCTGCTGTTGCTCGCTCGTCTGCCGGCCTTCGTCGTCGGCTCGTCGATGCCTCGACCGATGCCGGGGACCAGTCTGACGTACGGCGCCGACAGTCGTTGCTGCCGGCGGTCAAGTCGGGAGCGAGGTGTCGGGGAGGGCTCCCCACCGAGTTGTGCACAGGACCTGCTTGAAAACCGAAACCGGGCTAACTCTCTATGGGGGTAGTAGTAGGGCCTGTGGAAACGGTGGATAACACCGTCCTCGCAGGTCAGCCCTCGTTTTTTATCCCCACACCCTGTGGGTGGCACCGGTGGACAACACGGTGTCTCTGTGGAGAACGAAAACTTCTGCACAGGCTGTCCCCAGGGACCCCCGACTACTCCACAGGTGTGTCCCCAGCTTTCCCCCGGTACTCCACAACCCAAACGTCCACCTCGGTGTGACGGCTTTCACTCCGGGCGGTGAGAGGGGGTGGCGCGTTGCCGAACAGTGGACAACGGTGTGGAGAAGACATCGGATCCTGTGCACAGGATCCGCAATCCTGTGGGCCGCCGGTGGACAACACCGTGGACAGTCCTGTGGACAAAATCCTTGTCCACAGCCTGTGGATGATGCTTGCGCACAATTCCACAGGGTTCTGACCTGCCCTGATGAGGCCTCAATCGGCACCCCTGTGGACAGATTGTGGGTGATGGAACCCGTCCCCAGGGTGTGGACGGAAGAAAGTCACCGAATCTGTGGATGAGTTGCCCTCCAGGGGGCGTATTCGAACAGACCAGGGGCGCGCGGACGAAGAAGGGCGCCCCCGATGTGGTCCGGGAGCGCCCTCTTGATGCGTTTGGAACGGCTCGGCTCAGGCGTTCTTGATGCGGTTGGTGAGCTCGGTGACCTGGTTGTAGATGGAGCGGCGCTCCGCCATCAGGGCGCGGATCTTGCGGTCCGCGTGCATGACGGTGGTGTGGTCGCGGCCGCCGAACTGTGCCCCGATCTTGGGCAGTGAGAGGTCGGTGAGCTCCCGGCACAGGTACATGGCGATCTGCCGGGCGGTGACCAGGACCCGGCTGCGCGAGGAACCGCACAGGTCGTCCACGGTCAGCCCGAAGTAGTCGGCGGTGGCCGCCATGATGTCGGTGGCGGTGATCTCGGGCGCGCTGTCCTCGCCGCCCGGGATCAGGTTCTTCAGGACGTCCTCGGTCAGGCCCAGGTCGACCGGCTGCCGGTTCAGGCTGGCGAAGGCCGTGACCCGGATCAACGCCCCCTCCAGCTCGCGGATGTTGCGCGAGATGCGGGAGGCGATGAACTCCAGTACCTCCGGCGGGGCGTTGAGCTGTTCCTGTACGGCCTTCTTGCGCAGGATCGCGATGCGGGTCTCCAGCTCGGGCGGCTGGACGTCGGTGATCAGGCCCCACTCGAAGCGGTTGCGGAGCCGGTCCTCCAGGGTGACGAGCTGCTTGGGCGGCCGGTCGGAGGAGAGGACGATCTGCTTGTTGGCGTTGTGGAGCGTGTTGAAGGTGTGGAAGAACTCCTCCTGCGTCGACTCCTTGCTCGCGAGGAACTGGATGTCGTCGACGAGCAGGATGTCCATCTCGCGGTAACGCTTGCGGAAGGCGTCGCCCTTGCCGTCGCGGATGGAGTTGATGAACTCGTTGGTGAACTCCTCCGAGCTCACGTAGCGCACGCGGGTGCCCGGGTAGAGGCTCCGCGCGTAGTGCCCGATGGCGTGCAGCAGGTGCGTCTTGCCGAGGCCCGACTCCCCGTAGATGAAGAGGGGGTTGTACGCCTTCGCGGGCGCCTCGGCGACGGCGACCGCGGCGGCGTGCGCGAAGCGGTTGGAGGCGCCGATGACGAAGGTGTCGAACAGGTACTTGGGGTTCAGCCGGGCGGTCGGCTCGAGCGGGCCCGAGGTGGAGCCGCCGGACGGAGCGGGCGGCGCCGCGGGGCGGCCGGGGGCCTGGCGCGGAGCGGGCTGCTCGTACTGCTGTTGCTCGTACTGCTGCTGCTCGTACGACGGCTGCTCGTACTTCTGGGGCTCGTACTTCTGCGACTCGTACTTCGACTGCTCGTACGGGGACTGCTCGTACTGCTGTTGCTGCGGTTCGTAGGAGCCCTGGTCGTACGCGGGCGGTTCGGGCTGCTGGAGGTAGCCCGGCTGCGGGGTGGCGTACGGGTCGCGCTCGGGGAAGCCGCCGAGGCGCGGCTGCTGCCAGCCGTAGTCGTCCTGCTGGCCGCCGCGGGGCCAGGCGCCGGGCTCGGGGCGCGGCTGCTGGTACTCGGGGTACGCGGGGCGGGCGGTCGGGAGCTGGTCGTCACCGTTGCCGGGGCCGCCGCCGGGGCGCTGGCCGCCGTAGGGCTCGTACGGGCCGGGCTGCTGGGCGGGCGGGGCGGAGGGCGCGGGCTCGCCGGCGGAGTCGTCCACGGTGATGGCGATCCGGATGGGGCGGCCGCACTCGCGGCTGAGCGCGTCGCTGATCAGTGGGGCGAGGCGGCCTTCGAGTACGCGCTTTCCCCATTCGTTGGGGACGGCGAGGAGTGCGGTGTCGGCGACGAGTGCCAGGGGCTGGCACCGTTCCACCCACTGCTTGTCCTTGGGTTCGATGCCCGGCTGTCCCTCCCCGAGGAGCTTCTCGAGCACCCTTGGCCACACTGCGGCAAGATCGGCAGGTACGTCAGCCACAGAGCACGCTCTCTCACAGGGGTCCCACGAATGTGTGGTTCTTTGGGACGGTCGGGACAAAAAATCCGGGATCAGGCAACGGTAGTCAGGCCTACGGGTACGGTTCAAGTCGTTGTCCACAGCCTGTGCACAGTGTGGGGCCTCGTCGGCTCGGTTTGACCGGATGGCGTAGCCGCGCGTACCGTAACGAGGTCGAGTTGTCGATGGCTGCTGCCGCCTGCCTACCGATGGGCGAAGGTCACTGATTGTGATCATTTAGCGGTGCCACTCGGGCGAACACGCGAGTTTCCTCGTGGGCGCACGGTGACAGCCAGGCGATGTCCCGCCACAACGATTCATTCTCTGGAGCCCCCGAGTGAGCAAGCGCACCTTCCAGCCGAACAACCGCCGTCGTGCCAAGACCCACGGCTTCCGTCTCCGGATGCGTACCCGTGCCGGTCGCGCGATCCTGGCGAACCGTCGCAGCAAGGGCCGCGCCGCCCTTTCCGCGTAAATACGCGGAAGCGGTGACGTCGTGCTGTCTCCCGAGAATCGGCTGAGGCGGCGCGAGGACTTCGCGAGCGCGGTACGTCGAGGGCGTCGGGCTGGTCGCCCGCTCCTCGTCGTCCACCTACGTACAAGCGGTGCAACGGACCCGCACGAGCCGGGGGAGATCGATCCCTCGACGCGTGCGGGTTTCGTCGTCAGCAAGGCTGTCGGCAATGCCGTCATACGTAACCGGGTGAAGCGCCGTCTGCGCCATCTGGTCCGCGAGCGGCTGTCTCAGCTGCCCGCCGGTAGCCTGGTGGTGGTACGAGCATTGCCCGGAGCGGGTGATGCCGGCCCTGACGAACTCGCCCGGGACCTGGACGCCGCTCTGGTGCGGCTTCTGGGAGGCGTGGCTCGATGAAGTACCCGCTGCTCGCTTTGATCAAGCTGTACCAGTGGACGATCAGTCCGCTGCTCGGGCCGGTGTGCCGTTACTACCCCTCGTGCTCGCACTACGGGTACACGGCCATCGACCGGCATGGTGCGGTGAAGGGGACGGTTCTGACCGCCTGGCGGATCCTGCGGTGCAATCCGTGGTCCCCGGGTGGTGTGGATCACGTCCCACCTCGTAAACGCCCGCGTTGGCACGAGCAGCTGCGCAGTGCGTTGCGTAGATCTCGCAATGCTCAAGGAGCCTGATTAGTGGACACGATTGCCAGTCTGTTCAGCTTTATCACCACACCCGTTTCGTGGATCATCGTCCAGTTCCACAAGCTGTACGGGGCGATCTTCGGTGCGGACAGTGGGTGGGCCTGGGGCCTGTCCATCGTGTCCCTGGTGATCTTGATCCGTATCTGTCTGATCCCGCTCTTCGTGAAGCAGATCAAGGCGACGCGGGGCATGCAGGCGCTCCAGCCGAAGATGAAGGTGATCCAGGAGCGCTACAAGAACGACAAGCAGCGTCAGTCCGAAGAGATGATGAAGCTGTACAAGGAGACGGGTACCAACCCGCTCGCCTCGTGCCTTCCCATCCTGGCGCAGTCCCCGTTCTTCTTCGCGCTCTACCACGTGCTCGCGAGCATCGCCAACGGCAAGACCATCGGCGTCATCAACGAGTCGCTGCTGGAGAGTGCCCGTCAGGCGCACATCTTCGGAGCGCCGCTGGCGGCCAAGTTCACGGACAGCGCCGAGAAGGTCGCGAGCCTGAACGCCTCGATCACCGATGTGCGCATCGTGACCGCCATCATGATCGTCCTGATGTCGCTGTCGCAGTTCTACACCCAGCGTCAGCTGATGCAGAAGAACGTCGACCTGTCGGTCAAGACGCCGTTCATGCAGCAGCAGAAGATGCTGATGTACATCTTCCCGGTGATCTTCGCGGTCATGGGTATCAACTTCCCGGTCGGTGTCCTCGTCTACTGGCTGACCACGAACCTGTGGACCATGGGTCAGCAGATGTACGTGATCAACCAGAACCCGACGCCGGGCAGCAAGGCGCAGGACCAGTATCTGACCCGTCTGCTGAAGAGCATCAGCTCGCACGGTGTCGTCAAGGGCCGCAGCAAGAAGAAGATCGTCGCGGACATCGTCGCCAAGGGCCCGGACCGCAACGACAACGAGCGCAAGTTCATCACGGCCCTGACCAAGCAGGGGATGGCCGCCCAGGCGGACGGCTCCGTGATCAAGAGTTCCGAGGCCACGGCGGATTCGGACGCGGCGAGCGGCGGTGTCGCGAAGCGGCAGCAGCCGAAGCGGCAGTCGAAGTCGCAGCGTCAGTCGCCCACCAAGCCCTCTCCCAAGAAGTAAGAAGGAGTCCCTCCCGTGACGGAAGGCACCACCACCGCCGCTGAGGGTGGCGACACCCTGACCCGCCTCGAGCAGGAGGGTGAGATCGCGGCCGACTACCTTGAGGGTCTGCTGGACATCGCCGACCTGGACGGTGACATCGACATGGACGTCGAGGCCGACCGGGCCGCGGTGTCGATCGTCAGTGACTCCGCCGGCCGCGACCTGCAGAAGCTCGTGGGCCGTGACGGTGAGGTTCTGGAGGCTCTGCAGGAGCTGACTCGCCTTGCCGTGCACCGGGAGACCGGGGACCGGAGCCGGCTGATGCTGGACATCGCCGGGTTCCGTGCGAAGAAGCGCGAGGAGCTGGCGGCGCTGGGCGCCAAGGCGGCTGCGGACGTGAAGGCGTCCGGTGAGCCGCTGAAGCTCGCTCCGATGACGCCGTTCGAGCGGAAGGTCGTCCACGATGCCGTGGCGGCCGCGGGTCTGCGCAGCGAGTCCGAGGGTGAGGAGCCGCAGCGCTTCGTCGTTGTGCTTCCGGCCTGATCGGTAGTGAGAGTGTTCGGCCCCGTCTGTGTCGCAGGCGGGGCCGATGTTTGTCAGCCTGGCATGTGAGAAACCATGCGGTACGGAAGGACGGTCCCCGTGACGGAGGCAGCTGAGCTTCCCCCGGCGCCTGAAGAGGCGCGTGCGGTGTTCGGTGAATTTTTCCCGGAAGCTGTGCGGTATGCGGAGCTGCTGGCGGACGCGGGAGTCAAGCGGGGCCTGATCGGGCCGCGTGAGGTGCCGCGGCTGTGGGAGCGGCACCTGCTGAACTGCGCTGTGCTGTCGGAGGTGGTGCCTCAGGGCGTCACCGTGTGCGACGTGGGTTCGGGGGCGGGTCTGCCCGGTATCCCGCTGGCTCTGGTGCGCCGGGATCTGAAGATCACGCTGCTCGAGCCGCTGCTGCGTCGGACGACCTTCCTCCAGGAGGCGGTGGAGCTGCTGGGCCTGGACCATGTCACGGTGGTGCGCGGGCGGGCCGAGGAGGTTCTCGGCAAGCTGCAGCCGGTGCACGTGGTGACGGCTCGTGCGGTGGCCCCACTGGACCGGTTGGCCGGCTGGGGTGTGCCCCTGCTGCGTCCGTACGGGGAGATGCTGGCACTGAAGGGTGATACCGCCGAGGAGGAGCTGGTGAGCGCGAAGACCGCGCTGACTAAGCTCGGTGTGGTGAAGACCTCGGTGCTTCATGTGGGTGAGGGTGTGGTGGATCCCTTGTCCACGGTGGTGCGGGTCGAGGTCGGGGAGAGCCCCGGCGGGGTGAGGTTTGCGGCCAAGCGGGCTAAGGCGGCTCGGGTGAGTCGTACGCGTCGGCGCCGCTGATCGCTTGGTTTGTGGGGTCCTGGGCGGTGATTTCGGCTGCGTTGGGCCCTATAGGTATGGATTTCGGAGTGTCGTAGCGGCCTGAAGACTCCGTCCGGGCATCGTGTTTCACGTGAAACGTCGCTCTCTGCTGCACGGAATCATCAGCCGCGGTCGTGCGGCTGCGTCCCCCCGCCACAAGAAGGACGCGAGGGGGACGGAGTTGTCCACATCGGTGGATTCATCCACAGGAGTAAGGGCCCCGCTGGTTCGCGACCCGGGTGACATGGCAGGCTCTGTTCATCGCGAGCCTGATGTCGAGGAGAGTGACACCGTGCGGTCCGACGCCAACCTCGCGGGGCCGATGGCCGATCCGGTCCCCGGTCCCCGCTCTGAATCGCCGGGCGAGGATGTTTCACGTGAAACATTGCCTCCGCCCCTTGTAGACAACGACACCCCGATCGGCCGAGCCGCCCAGCTGGCGGTCGAGGCGCTGGGGCGTGCCGGTGAGGGGCTTCCCCGGCCGGAGCAGACCCGGGTCATCGTGGTGGCCAACCAGAAGGGCGGCGTGGGCAAGACCACGACGACCGTGAACCTGGCGGCCTCGCTGGCCCTGCACGGGGCGCGGGTGCTGGTGGTCGACCTCGATCCGCAGGGCAATGCCTCCACGGCGTTGGGTATCGACCATCACGCGGACGTGCCGTCGATCTATGACGTGCTCGTGGACAGCCGGCCCCTGCTGGAGGTCGTGCAGCCGGTGGTGGACGTGGAGGGCCTCTTCTGTGCTCCGGCCACGATCGACCTGGCGGGTGCGGAGATCGAGCTGGTGTCGCTGGTCGCGCGGGAGAGCCGGCTGCAGCGGGCTCTCCAGGCGTACGAGCAGCCGCTGGACTACATCCTGATCGACTGCCCGCCTTCGCTGGGGCTGCTGACGGTGAACGCGCTGGTGGCCGG
Source organism: Streptomyces sp. NPDC059874 (assembly GCF_042731135.1). Taxonomy (NCBI): domain Bacteria; kingdom Bacillati; phylum Actinomycetota; class Actinomycetes; order Kitasatosporales; family Streptomycetaceae; genus Streptomyces; species Streptomyces sp. NPDC059874. The sequence continues at coordinate 32,163 of NZ_JBHWJY010000069.1, read as the reverse complement.
CGCGGAGGTGCTGATCCCGATCCAGTGTGAGTACTACGCGCTGGAGGGGCTGGGGCAGCTGCTGCGGAACGTGGATCTGGTGCGGGCGCATCTGAACCCGACTCTGCACGTGTCGACGATCCTGCTGACGATGTACGACGGCAGGACCAGGTTGGCTTCGCAGGTGGCGGAGGAGGTTCGCACGCACTTCGGCAAGGAGGTGCTGCGGACGAGCATCCCGCGGTCTGTGCGTATCTCGGAGGCGCCGAGCTACGGGCAGACGGTGCTCACCTATGATCCGGGTTCCAGTGGTTCCCTCTCCTATCTGGAGGCGGCGCGGGAGATCGCGTATCGCGGGGTCGGAATGCAGTACGACGCCCAGCAAGCCCATCTGGGCGCGGGCATGAACAGCACGCAGAGTGCGGCGGAGGGGATCCAGTGAGCGAGCGACGTAGAGGCCTGGGCCGGGGGCTCGGTGCGCTGATCCCCGCGGCTCCGCAGGAGCAGACGCCGCCGGTGATCGGTGCCGGGTCGACTTCTCCGTCGGCGGTGCCGGTGCTGACTTCGGATCGGGGGGTCGCGGCGGCGAAGCTGGCTTCGCTGGCGCAGGCCGATGTTTCACGTGAAACATTCGTCGCTGCCACGCCGGTGATCGAGCCGGCGGCTGCGCCCGAGGCGAATGTGGTGGCGGGAGCGATGTTCGCGGAGCTTCCGATGGACGCGATCACGCCGAATCCGCGGCAGCCTCGTGAGGTGTTCGACGAGGATGCGCTGGCCGAGCTGGTGACCTCCATCCAGGAGGTGGGTCTGCTTCAGCCAGTGGTGGTGCGGCAGTCGACGCCGGGTCGCTACGAGCTGATCATGGGTGAGCGGCGCTGGCGGGCGTGCCGCGAGGCCGGGTTGGCGAGCATTCCGGCGATCATTCGGGCGACGGACGATGAGAAGCTGCTGCTGGACGCGCTGCTGGAGAACCTGCACCGGGCTCAGCTGAACCCGTTGGAGGAGGCGGCCGCGTACGACCAGCTGCTGCAGGACTTCAACTGCACGCACGACCAGCTGGCGGACCGGATCGGGCGTTCGCGTCCTCAGGTGTCGAACACGCTGCGGCTGCTCAAGCTGTCGCCGTCGGTGCAGCGCCGGGTGGCGGCGGGTGTGTTGTCGGCCGGGCACGCGCGGGCGCTGCTGTCGGTGGAGGATTCCGAGGAGCAGGACCGGCTGGCGCACCGGATCGTGGCCGAGGGGCTGTCCGTGCGTGCGGTCGAGGAGATCGTGACGCTGATGGCATCGGAGCCTTCGAGCACGGTGAAGCCGAAGGGTCCGCGTGCGGGTGCCCGGGTTTCGCCGGCGCTGAATGAGCTGGCGACGCGTCTGTCGGACCGGTTCGAGACGCGGGTGAAGGTGGACCTGGGTCAGAAGAAGGGAAAGATCACCGTCGAGTTCGCGTCGATGGAGGATCTGGAGCGGATTCTGGGGACGTTGGCGCCGGGCGAGGGCCGGGTGCTGGAGCAGGGTCTTTCCGGGGAGCAGTAACCGCACTTTTCTCTTGCTGCCCCCTGCTTCTTCGAGATGTCCGCACTCGAAGAAGCAGGGGGCAGTGCTTACGATGTGGTCATGGGTCGTCGGCTGGTACCGCTCACGCTGGACAACCTCCAGGATCTGCCCAGGCGTTGCAGGAGCTGCGTGTTCTGGGAGCTGGATCCCGTCACCGGTGAGGCCGCCGTGAAGGCGGGCACCCCGGAGCTGGAGAAGGAGGCGTGGATCTCCGCCGTCCTGCTGGACTGGGGTTCCTGCGGCCGGGTGGTCTACGTGGACGAGGTCCCGGTGGGGTTCGTGCTGTACGCGCCGCCCGCCTATGTACCGAGAGCGGCCTCTTTTCCGACGAGCCCGGTGTCCCCGGACGCGGTGCAGCTGATCACGGCCTGGATCATGCCGGGGTATCAGGGGCAGGGCCTGGGGCGGGTGATGGTTCAGACGGTCGCGAAGGATCTGCTGCGGCGGGGCTTCAAGGCGATCGAGGCGTTCGGCGACGCGAGGTGGGAACGGCCCGCCTGCCTGCTCCCGGCTGACCATCTGCTGTCGGTGGGCTTCAAGACCGTTCGTCCGCACCCCTCTCATCCCCGGCTGCGGCTGGAACTGCGCACGACGTTGTCCTGGAAGGAAGACGTCGAAATGGCGTTGGACCGCCTGTTGGGCGGGGCCAGGGCGCGGAAGGAACCGGCGCTGCGCCCGCTGTGAGCCTCGGGTACGAGAACGGGGCCGCCCCTGGAGGGGCGGCCCCGTTTCACGTGAAACATGGATGCCGTCAGGCGGTCTTGACCTCGACGAAGTCGGAGAGGTCACGCAGGATGGCGGCCTTCGGCTTGGCGCCGACGATGGTCTTGGCGACCTCGCCGCCCTGGTAGACGTTCAGCGTCGGGATGGACATGACGCCGTACTTGGCGGCGGTGGCCGGGTTCTCGTCGATGTTGAGCTTGACGATCTCGATCTGGTCGCCGTACTCGGCGGCGATCGCCTCCAGGGACGGCGCGATCTGGCGGCACGGACCGCACCAGGCGGCCCAGAAGTCCACCAGTACGGGCTTGTCGCTCCTGAGGACCTCGGCGTCGAAGTCAGCGTCGGTCACGTTCTTGAGGGTGCCGGCCACAGCGGCCTCCTTCTTCTTCCTGCGGGGTGTGGGGTGGGGCTGTTGAGAGGTCAGACGGTCGCGTGGGCCTTCTCGGTGTCCGCGAGGGCGGCGAGGAAGCGCTCGGCGTCGAGGGCGGCGGAGCAGCCGGTGCCCGCGGCGGTGATGGCCTGACGGTAGGTGTGGTCCACGACGTCGCCGGCGCCGAAGACGCCCGTGACGTTGGTCCGGGTGGACGGCGCGTCGACCTTGAGGTAGCCCTCTTCGTCGAGCTCCAGCTGGTCCTTGAACAGCTCGGTGCGCGGGTCGTGGCCGACGGCGATGAAGAGGCCGGTCACGGGAAGCTCGTTGGTCTCACCGGTCTTGGTGTTGCGCAGGGTGAGGCCGGAGAGCTTCTGCTCGCCGTGGATCTCGGCGACCTCGCTGTCCCAGGCGAACTTGATCTTCGGGTCGGCGAAGGCGCGGTCCTGCATGGCCTTCGAGGCGCGCAGGCTGTCGCGGCGGTGGACGATCGTGACGGACTTGGCGAACCGGGAGAGGAAGGTCGCTTCCTCGATGGCGGTGTCGCCGCCGCCGACGACGGCGATGTCGTGGTCCTTGAAGAAGAACCCGTCACAGGTGGCGCACCAGGAGACGCCGCGGCCGGAGAGGGCGTCCTCGTTCGGCAGGCCGAGCTTGCGGTGCTGGGAGCCGGTGGTGACGATGACGGCCTTGGCGCGGTGCACGGTGCCGGCGGTGTCGGTGACGGTCTTGATGTCACCGGTGAGGTCCACGGCGACGACGTCGTCCGGGACCAGCTCGGCGCCGAAGCGCTCGGCCTGGCCGCGCATGTTGTCCATGAGGTCCGGGCCCATGATCCCGTCCTGGAAGCCGGGGAAGTTCTCCACCTCGGTGGTGTTCATCAGCGCGCCACCGGCGGTGACGGCGCCTTCGAAGACCAGCGGCTTGAGCGAAGCGCGTGCGGTGTACAGGGCGGCGGTGTAACCGGCCGGCCCGGAGCCGATGATGATCACGTTTCGTACGTCGCTCACGGGTTTCTTCCTCGTCTCTGCGGACTGCCTGCTGCCTACCGGGGGCCGGTGCGGACTCTCACCCCACCCAACGGATCCTACGGCGCATGCATTCCCTACCTGTCCACCGCCGACCTGAATGGGTCAGCTTCGGGGGTAGGTGTCCGTCAGCAGGAGCTTTCCGGTGGCCGAACCGCTGGTCTCGCAGGCGGTGTCGACGAGGTAGGCGTCGACGTTCGCGGGGTCGCCCGGGTGCGGCAGGACGAGGAGGTAGACCGGGGTGCCCTGGTAGCTGCCGCGTTCGGCGGCGAGCGGGGTGTCGGGGCGGCCGGTGGCGTGTTGGACGCAGGCGGGCACGGGGGGAGGCGCCTGCCGGTCGCCGGGGGCGACCCCTGCGGCGGGAGGGGTGTTCTCCAGCCCGTAGGTGTTGTTCTGCTCCCCCGGGGCGGTCTTGGCGCCCTGCTCCGGCAGGAGGAGGAGGCGGTGGACGCTGTCCTGGAGGCCCTGTGCCGTGTACGTGCCGGCGGAGGCCCCGGTGTCGGAGCTGGAGGTGCCGGTGCGGGCGGCGGTGTCCTGGGGCGGGTGGCTGGAGATCTCGCCGAAGAGGAAGATCCCGAGGGCGCAGGCCGCGGCGGAGGCCAGTCCCGTGAGTACGGCGATCCGGCGGCGGGCGCGGCGCCGCCCGGGGCCGGTTGGGCCGGTCGGGTGACCGGAGGGTCGGTGGGCGCCGGATGTTTCACGTGAAACATCGGAGTCGGTGGCGCGGGGACGGGGTTGCGGTGTGGCGTCGCTGCCCGTGTCGTCGCTGCCCGTGTCGTGGCTGTGCTCGTCGTCGACCTGGGGCGTGGTGGCGTTGAGGAGTGCCTCTGCGGCGAGGGCGGCGTCGATGCGGCCTGCGATGTCGACGGGCATCCGGCTTGGTCCGGGAAGGGTGCCGAGGAGGGCGCGGATCTCGTCGAGGGAGGCGCGGACGTCGGCGCACAGCGCGCAGTCGTCGAGGTGGCTGCGGACTTCGGCGGTGCGGGACGGGGAGAGGAGTCCTTCGGTGAGGTCGGAGATCTCCGAGACGTCCGGGTGCCGGATCGTGCCGGTCGTGCCGGTTGTGGGGCTCACGGTCGTCCACCTCCGCCCTTCACTGGGTCTGCGTCTGGGTTGGGATGCCGGGGTTCTGTCGCTGGTGGGACGGCAGTCCCCGGCGTCCGGTTCCTTCCCCGCTCGGCGGCGGTGTTATCCCCGGCATTCGTGCGCAGATGAGTGAGCATCGGGACGAGTTTCGCGCGGCCGCGTGCGCACCGGCTCTTCACGGTGCCGGTGGGCACGTCGAGGAGGCCGGCGGCTTCGGCGACGGAGTATCCCTGCATGTCGACGAGGACGAGTGCGGCCCGTTGTTCGGCCGGGAGGGTGCTGAGAGCGGCCAGGAGCTGGCGGTGGAGGTCCTGGCGCTCCGCGGGGGCCTCGGCGGACTCGTGGGGCTCCAGGAGGCGCTCCAGGCGGTCCGTGTCGTCGAGGGGCGCGGTTCTGCGGGAGGCGGCCTTGCGGGCGCGGTCGAGGCAGGCGTTGACGGTGATGCGGTGGAGCCAGGTGGTGACGGCGGACTCGCCGCGGAAGGTGTGGGCGGCCCGATAGGCGGAGACCAGGGCGTCCTGTACGGCGTCGGCGGCTTCCTCGCGGTCGCCGAGGGTGCGCAGGGCCACGGCCCACAGCCGGTCCCGGTGCCTGCGGACGAGCTCTCCGAAGGCGTCGGGATCTCCCGCGGCGTGCAGCGCCAGGAGTTCCTGGTCGCTGCTGCCGCCGGGTGTCGTGTCCTGCAACGGTGAGACCCTCCCCGGTTGTGCGGTCAGCCCGAGAACTTCACGTCCGTGACGGCCTGCTTGTAGCCCGGGTCGCTGAAGTCGTCGAGTGGGGCGTGGGGCATGGCGGTGATCCACAGGAGCACGTACCGCGTCTTGACCGGCTTGTCGGCGGTCAGCTGAAGGGCGGTCTCCGAGGTGGTGGCCCCGGCGATCTTCTTCATGGAGGCGACGGAGCCCTTGGGGGTTTTGGAGTCGGCGGCGTACAAGGTGAGCGTGGTGTGGTTGCCGGCGTACTTCAGCCCTATCGAGGCCGCGCTGACCTCGTGCTCGGCGCCGAGATCGTAGACGATGCCGACGCCGTCCTTGATCGTCAGCTCGGGGCCTTCGAAGAAGCTCTTGGTGCGCCAGTACGTGGCGGCGTCCCCGTCGTACGTGTTGGAGACGCCGTCGGAGTTCTGTGCCTTGCCGTCGGGGAAGTACTCCTGGGCTCCGTTGATCTTGAGCTCGACGGGGTCCTTCTTCTCCGGGGTGCCGTCGGCGCCGGGCGACTTGTGGCCGGTGTCGCCGCTGCCCTGGTTGCCGCGGTCCAGGAGGGTGTCCGCGAGCTGCCAGCTGCCCAGGCCGAGGGCGGCGATGAGCAGTGCGGCGACGCCCCACTTCAGGGCGCGGCCGGTACGGCTCTGCAGCGGCGGCGGCGGAGGTGCGACGGCCAGGCTCTGCGCGGTGGCGACGCCCGTGGGCCCGGGCCGGCCGTAGTTGCCCTGCTGGTAGGTGGTGTGCTGGTACTCAAGCGGGGCGGAGAAGGCGGGCTCCGGGGGCCGGATGCGGGGCATCGCGGCGACGGCCTTGGCCAGCTCCTCGGGGGTGGTGCAGGCGGGTTCCTGACGGGAGGCCGTGGCCCCGTCGTTGGCGAGTGCGCGCATGGCGAGCTCGCCCAGACCCCGGTGGACACCGGCGCGGACCTGGTCGGGGGCGATCAGGCCGACGCCCTTGGGCAGGCCGGTGAGGCCGTAGGCGTCGTTCTCGTACGGCCAGCGCTGGGTGAGGGCGGCGTACAGGAGGGCACCGATGGCCTCGGTGTCGGCACGCTGCGGGGTCTCGCTGGTGATGCCGCGCAGGGCGGCGTTCACGGCGAGGCCGCGGATGCGGTACTGGCCGGAGGAGGTGCGCAGTATCGCGCTGGGCGTCAGGCGCAGGTGGGCGAGGCCCTCGCGGTGCGCGGCGGTCATGGCCTGGGAGATCTGGTGGACGAGCTGGTAGGCCTCGTGGGGTTCCAGGGGGCCCGCGGCGAGGATCGCGGTGAGTTCGGTCGCGTCGGGGAGCCACTCGTGGACGACGTAGACGAGGTCGTTCTCCTCCACGGCGTCGAGGACCTGGACGAACCGGGGGTCGCCGAGCAGTGCGGAGGAGCGGGCGGCGGCCAGGACGGATCGGGCCCGGGGGTGGTCGGCGGGAAGCAGGTGGACCCCCACGGCCCGGCGCAGCTTCTCGTCCATCGCACGCCAGCTGCTGAATCCGTCCACACGGGTGACGCACTCTTCGAGGCGGTAGCGCCTGGCGAGCTTGTGGCCGCTGTGGAGTTCCGGTGCGGCCGCGGGGGCCGCGTTGGTGCGTTCGCCGTCCTTTTCGGGCATGGGTCCGTCCGCGGCTTGTCCGTTCTGGGTGTCCACCCCGTCGGCCGTGGCCTGTGCCGCCTGAGCGGCGAGCGGCTCGTCGCCGCTGTTGTCGGCCACGTCGACGGCAGCCGTGCTACGTTCCGCCACCGTCGTTCCCGCCTCCCCATCCGTTGCGCGCTGTCGGCCAGTCTGCGAAGCCAAGCCAATTGTGCCCACAGTCCGACGCTATGCACGACACGCGAAGGGGGGTGACGGTTGTGCGCATCAGCGCCCCAAACGCCCGCGGACCATTCCGACCATCGCGTTGAGTTCTTCGATCCGCATCCGCTTGGCGGCGAGGAGGAAGACGGCGGCCAGCGCGATCCCGCCTGCGGTGAGGGCTGCGGCGGAGCCGCCGACCCCACTGCCGAGCGCCCGGGTGACCCCGTAGGCGACGGCTCCGGCCACTGCGGCGGCGGGGACACAGGCGCCGGTCAGGCGGGCGTACGTGCGGGCGACGTGGGCGCCGTCGAGGTCGCCGCCGAGGCGGGTCTTCAGGCGGCGCCAGGCGACACCGACGCCCACGGCGTAGCCGAGGCCGTAGGCGGCGGCCATGCCGACGACGGCCCAGCGCGAGGGGAGCACGAAGAAGGAGGCCGTGGAGCCCGCCGCGTTGACGGCGGCGACGATGACGGTGTTGTAGAAGGGCGTCCGGGTGTCCTCGTAGGCGTAGAAGCCGCGCAGGACGACGTACTGGACGGAGTAGGGGATCAGCCCGAGACCGAAGGCCATCAGGACGTAGCCGATGTTCTGGGCGCCGGCGCCCGAGCCCGCGTAGAGCAGGGTGGCCATGGGAACGCCGAGGGCGAGGAACGCGAAGGCGCAGGGGACGATCGCCACGGCCGAGGTGCGCAGCCCGTAGGAGATGTCGTCGCGGACAGCGGCGGCGTCCCCGTCGTGGGCGGAGCGGGAGATGCGGGGCAGGACGGCCGTCATGACGGAGACGGTGATGATCGCCTGCGGCATCTGCCACAGCAGGAGCGCGTAGTTGTAGGCGGTGATGCCGGTGCCGGGGTGGCCCTGCTTCTCGGCGACGGATCCGGCCCAGGTGGCGAGCTGGGTGACGACCACGAGGCCGATCTGGTTGGCGAGGACGAAGAAGAACGTCCACTTGGCCAGACGGGCGGCCTTGCCGAGGCCGTGGCCCTTCCAGTCGAAGCGCAGCCGCGGGGAGAAGCCGGCGTCGCGCAGGTAGGGAAGCATCGCGAGGGCTTGGACGGTGAGGCCCAGCAGGGTGCCCAGGCCCAGCAGGCGGACGCCCTCGGGGGTGACGGTGGCGGCGTTGACGCCGGAGGTGGTGAAGCCTCCGAAGGCCCAGATGAACGCGCCGAAGGTGGCGATGACGACGATGTTGTTGAGGACCGGGGTCCACATCATGGCGCCGAAGCGGCCGCGGGCGTTGAGGATCTGACCGAGGACCACGTGGACGCCCATGAAGAACATGGTGGGCAGGCAGTAGCGGGCGAAGGCGACCGCGACGTCCATCTGTTGGGGGTCGGAGGCGATCTTCGGCGACATCATCGTGATGAACACGGGTGCGGCCAGGACGCAGATGGTGGTGATGGCGGCCAGCAGGACCACGACGAGGGTCAGCAGCCGGTTGGCGTAGGCCTCTCCTCCGTCGCTGTCGTTCTTCATGGCCCGGACCAGCTGCGGGATGAAGACGGCGTTGAGGGCTCCGCCGCCGACCAGCACGTAGATCATCGTGGGCAGGGTGTTGGCGATCTGGTACGTGTCGTTGAAGGTGCCGACGCCGATGGCACCGGCGATGACCAGGGTCCGCAGGAAGCCGGTGATGCGCGAGACGATCGTGCCGGCGGCCATGAGCGCGCTGGACCTGAGGAGTCCGGCGGCCCGGCCGGCGGGCTTGGCGGGCGCCGGGGCGGCGACGGGCGCGTCCTCGGCCGGCGTGCGGGGGGCCGCCTCCTGGTCGCGGTAGAGGTGCGCGAAGGCGTCGGGCTCGGGCTGCTCGTCCGCGGCCTTCGTCACGAGGGAGTCCACGCCGACGAACTGGGTGGTGGTGGCGCGGTCGCCGTACGGCAGGTGGCGGGAGGGGCCGTCCGGCTCGGGCGGCGGGGTCTGGGCCCACACGCGGGGGTCGGGCGCGTACGAGGGAGCGGTCGGCGCCGCGTACAGCGGGCCGGGCTCCTGGAAGGTGCCGGGGGGCGGCGGGGGGTGCGCGGCGCGGTCGTAGAGGACCTCGGCGACGGGGTCCTGGGCGGACAGGTCCTGCGCCCGGTACGGGTCGTTGTCGTAGGCGTCCTGGACATACGGGTCGTGATCCGGCGCGGGCGCGGGCGCGGGAACCTGCCCGGGCACCGGAGTGCCCGGGGCAGTGCCCTGGGAGGGCGCGGGCCCGCCAGTGCCCTGCGCGCGGTCACCGTCGTACGGCGCGTTCATCGAAACCCCACCTCATCGTCCCCAGGCCGACCGGCCACGGCATCGCTCAACGGTCCACTGTCTCACCCGTGCCGGACCCGTCGGTGCTTTGCGGTCCGGTGTCCGGGGACTCGTCACTCTGCTGCGTGCTCTCCTCGGCGGCCGCGCGGGCCGCCACGCGCTTGCGGCTGGCGTACATCTTGATGCCCGCCAGGACGAGGAGGAGCACACCGCCGGCGATGACGAGCATCACGGTGGGGGTGACCTCGGTGGCCTCGACGGTGAACTTGCGCGGCTCGCCGTAGGGGACGCCGTCCTTGGTGAACAGCTGCGCGGTGACCTCGACGGGGCCGCTCGCGGTGGCGTTGGCGGGGAACTTCACGGTCTGGGTGTGGTCGCCCTGGACGGTGATCTGCTGCTCGGCATGCCCGCTCTTGCCGAACATCAGGCGGGTCGGGTTGGCCGACTGCACCCGCAGGACCAGGTCGTGAACGTCCTGGACGAGGCTGTTTTGGACACTGACCGGGATGGTGGCGCTGTGTCCCGAGAGGGTGGCGTCGGACTTGGGGACGACCTTGACCTTCTGGGTGAGACCGATCAGGTACTCCTGCACCTGGTCCCGGTAGAGACGGGCCTCATCGGGGCGGCCGCGCCAGGAGGTGGACATCTCCCGGTTGGTCGTGTTGCCGAAGGGGATCTCCACGCGGTCGGGCGCGGCGAGGATGACCTTGAAGTGGTCGAGGGTGTTCTGGGTGGTACGGATCTTCTCGAAGGCCGATACCGGCAGTTCCTGCTTGGCCAGAGCCTCGGGGTACTGTCCGGCGCCCGGCACCTGGGTGGTGGCCCCGGGGTCGGGCTTGGCCGCGGCGGCGGCCTCGAGGTCTGCGGGCTGGGTCCAGCGTCCGGCCTGGAGGCCGCGCAGGGCGGCGGCCATCGTCTGCACCTGGCTGACGGTGGGCATGCGCTGCGGGGCGACGACGAAGGTGCGCTGCTCCCCCGTCTTCTGCAGGTTGAGGGCGAGGCTGTCGGCGAGGAAGCGCTGCACGGCGAGGGTGGAGTTCGCGGCGCTGAGCATGTCGCCCTGGAAGGCGGTGGAGAGTTCGGCGTCCGCGACGACGGCGGTGGTGCCCGCTCCGATGGGCCGGGCGGCGGAGGGCGTGTAGCCGAGGGCTCCGCTCTCCTGGAGGCTGTCGCTGCGGGTGAGGACGTTGTGGGCGCCGGCCGAGGTGGCGACATTGACGATCGAGGGGTCGATGGCGCCGTCCACGGGCCAGGAGAAGTCGGTGGACGCGGGGACGTGCAGGACCGTCTCGACGGCCTGCTTCGCCTTGTCGGTGGCGGGTCGCAGCTGACCCAGGCTTCCCGAGACGTCCTTGCCGCGGTGGGCGAGGGAGGCGAGGTCCGGGTCGGCGAAGGGCAGGGCGATGACCTTCTTGCCTTGGACCGTGGCCTCGAGCGCGTTCAGCCACTGTTCGGCGACGGCCTTGTTCTTGCCCTGGACCGGCTTGCCGCCCGGGACGCGGACCCGGTAGCCCTTGGTCATCGCGTCGACGGTGTTGAGCAGGTCGGGGTCGATGACCCAGGTGACCGGGAGTTCGTTGCCGAGCGAGACCATCTGGCCGAGGCGGCCGGTGGGCTTGAGCTCTTCGGCGAGGGAATCGTCGAGGAAGACGGGGGTCTGGAGCTCGTCCGAGCCGGTCTCGGCGGTCAGGTGGGTGGTGGAGATCAACGGCCAGACGTAGGCGAGCTGGGCGCGCTTGGCCGCGGCTTCCGGCTGCCAGGGCAGGAAGGTCCGCTTGATGCCGAGGACCTGCTCGGACGGGCGGCTGTCGGTCACCCCGGACAGGGAGACGCCGAGCTGGTAGACGCCGTCCTTGTCCAGCTCCAGCTTGTTGACCGGGACGGTGAGGGTGAACTGCCGGCCGACCTTCGAGGGCAGTGCGTCGATCTTCACGGCGTAGGCCGGGTCGATCTCGCCGGGGTCGTTGCCCGCCCGGAAACCGGTGCGCTCCGCGGCCTCGTCGATGGACGAGCGGTCCGCGAGAGGGGGTCCGACCCGCAGGCCCACGTGCGCGTCGGTGATCGTCTCGGAGCCGTTGTTGACCACGACGCCCTCGATGGTGAGGGTGTCGCCCTTGACCGGGGCCGTGGGGGCCATCGACATGAGCTGGACGTCGACCGCGGAGCCCTGGGCCGCCTCGGCCTTCGTGGCGGGAGAGTAGACCAGAGCGGCGAGCACGGGGGTCCCGGCGAGCAGGATCATCGTGCGCCGCAGCCAGCGGCGCCGGACAGGAGCGGGGGACGCCCCCTGGATGTCTGCCGCCTCGGCCACGCGCTAGCCCGTTCCTCGAAGTGTCAGTGGTCGTCGTCTGTGCGTCCACGCATGGTAACGAGGCCCGCTGTGCGCGAGTGCCGCGCCTTGCTCCACATGATCGGCTCAGCCCCGGGCCACCGGTGTACCGGGGTCGCCGTGAAACGGGGAAGCCCCCGGCGGGCCGGGCACGTACCCTTTTCTGTTGTGCCGAACGCCAACGAAGACAACCCCAGTGCCCTGAGTCAGGTGCAGCGCCGCGCGGTCAGTGAACTGCTGCGGGTCGCCCCTGTCGCCGACGAGCTCGGCCGCCGATTCCAGGAGGCGGGCTTCCGCCTCGCCCTGGTCGGCGGGTCCGTCCGCGACGCGCTGCTCGGGCGTCTCGGCAACGACCTCGACTTCACCACCGACGCCCGCCCCGAGGCCGTACTGAAGATCGTCCGGCCGTGGGCCGACTCGGTGTGGGACGTGGGCATCGCGTTCGGCACGGTCGGGGCGCAGCGGGACGGCTTCCAGATCGAGGTGACGACGTACCGTTCGGAGGCGTACGACCGCACCTCGCGCAAGCCCGAGGTCTCCTACGGCGACTCGATCGAGGAGGATCTGGTCCGGCGTGACTTCACGGTCAACGCCATGGCGCTGGCCCTGCCGGAGCAGGAGTTCATCGACCCGCACGGCGGCCTGGAGGATCTGGCCGCCGGCGTCCTGCGCACCCCCGGCACGCCGGAGGACTCGTTCTCCGACGACCCGCTGCGGATGCTGCGGGCGGCGCGGTTCGCCGCGCAGCTGGATTTCGAGGTCGCCCCGGAGGTCGTGGCGGCGATGAAGGCGATGTCCGACCGGATCGAGATCGTCTCGGCGGAGCGGGTGCAGGGAGAGCTGAACAAGCTGATCCTGTCCTCCAACCCGCGCAAGGGCCTGGGCCTGCTCGTGGACACCGGGCTGGCCGACCGGGTGCTGCCCGAGCTGCCCGCGCTGCGGCTGGAGAGCGACGAGCACCACCGGCACAAGGACGTCTACGACCACTCGCTGATCGTGCTGGAGCAGGCGATCGCGCTGGAGGAGGACGGCCCGGACCTGGTGCTGCGGCTCGCGGCGCTGCTGCACGACATCGGCAAGCCCCGTACCCGCCGCTTCGAGAGCGACGGCCGGGTCTCCTTCCACCACCACGAAGTGGTGGGCGCGAAGATGACCAAGAAGCGGCTGACCGCTCTGAAGTACTCCAACGACATGGTCAAGGACGTGTCCCGGCTGGTCGAGCTGCACCTGCGCTTCCACGGCTACGGAGACGGGGAGTGGACCGACTCCGCGGTGCGGCGCTACGTCCGTGACGCCGGCCCGCTGCTGGAGCGCCTGCACAAGCTGACCCGGTCCGACTGCACCACGCGCAACAAGCGCAAGGCCAACGCGCTCTCCCGTACCTATGACGGGCTGGAGGAGCGGATCGCCCAGCTGAAGGAGCAGGAGGAGCTGGACGCGATCAGGCCCGATCTGGACGGCAACGAGATCATGCGGGTGCTGGACGTCGGTCCTGGTCCGCTGATCGGGAAGGCCTACGCGTTCCTGCTGGAGCTGCGGCTGGAGAACGGCCCGATGGAGCGCGAGGCGGCGGTCGCCGCGCTCAAGGAGTGGTGGGCCGCACAGGCCTGACGGGGAGGCGGCGATGTTTCACGTGAAACATCGCCGCCTCCACACGATGTTTCACGTGAAACGTCGTGCCCGGTGGCTCAGCAGCGCCGCGGTGGCCGCGTAGAGGGCGGCCACCGCGAGGATCAGGACCGCGGACCGTCCGTCGGCGGGCAGCATCAACGAGGACACCGCCGCCGCACCGACGAAGGCGACGTTGAAGAGCACGTCGTACACGGAGAAGACGCGACCTCGATAGTCGTCGTCGACCCGCGACTGGATGACCGTGTCGGTCGCGATCTTGGCCCCCTGGGTCGCGAGGCCGAGGACGAACGCGGCGACCAGCATCGGCCCGAAGGCGAAGGGCAGGCCGAGGGCCGGGACCAGGACCGCGGAGGCCGCGGAGCAGGCGGTGATCCAGCCGAGGGTGCCCAGCCGGCCCACCAGCCAGGGGGTCAGGACGGCGGCCGCGAAGAATCCGGCCGCGGAGGCTCCGACGGCCATGGCCAGCAGGCCCAGCCCGTCGGCCTCGTTGTCCGACCAGGAGTAGCGGCAGAGCATCAGCAGCGTGACGGTCAACGCTCCGTAGCAGAACCGCATCATGGTCATCGCGGTGAGCGCCATGGCGGCATCCCTGCGAGAGGCGAGGTGCCGCAGACCTTCGACCATGCCCCGGACGGTGAGGGCGACCCCCTCGGTGATGGACGGATGGGTCACACCCGGGAGGTGGTCGGGCCCCAGGAGGCCGATGGCCAGGCGCAGGGAGACCAGCGCCGAGCACAGGTAGAACGCGGCGGCGACCAGGACCACGATGGCGTTCGAATCGGAGGCCAGCAGCCGGACGAGGAAGGCCAGTCCCCCGCCGGCGGTCGCGGCGAGGGTTCCCGCGGTCGGGGAGAGAGCGTTCGCGGTGACCAGCTGGTCGGGGGCGACGACGTGGGGCAGGGAGGCGGCCAGTCCGGCGAGGACGAAGCGGTTGACCGCGGTCACGGACAGCGCCGAGGCGTAGAACAGCCAGTCGGGGACGTGCGCCACGATCAGCATCCCGGTGACACAGGCGAGGAAGGCCCGCAGCAGGTTGCCGTACAGGAAGACCTGGCGGCGCCGCCAGCGGTCGAGCAGCACCCCGGCGAAGGGTCCGATCACCGAGTACGGCAGCAGCAGTACCGCCATGGCCGAGGCGATGGCCGCCGGTGAGGTCTGCTTCTCCGGGGAGAAGACCACGTACGTGGCGAGCGCGACCTGATAGACGCCGTCCGCGGCCTGGGAGAGCAGCCGTACGGCGAGCAGGTTGCGAAAGTCCCTCAGGCGCAGGAGTACGCGCAGATCACGTACGACAGGCATGAGGGCAAGGGTCACATACGCGGAGGGTCCCCGGGCACATTGCCCGGGGACCCTCCGCGAAGAACTGCCGAAGTCCAGGTGTCCGGAAGGACCCTTGGGGGTTCGACTAGCGCTCGACCTCGCCCTTGATGAACTTCTCGACGTTCGCGTAGGCCTCGTCGTCGAAGTACTGCACCGGCGGGGACTTCATGAAGTAGCTGGACGCCGACAGGATCGGGCCGCCGATGCCGCGGTCCTTGGCGATCTTCGCGGCGCGCAGGGCGTCGATGATGACACCGGCGGAGTTCGGGGAGTCCCACACCTCGAGCTTGTACTCGAGGTTCAGCGGGACGTCGCCGAAGGCGCGGCCTTCGAGGCGGACGTAGGCCCACTTGCGGTCGTCGAGCCATGCGACGTAGTCGGACGGGCCGATGTGGACGTTCTTCTCGCCGAGCTCACGGTCGGGGATCTGCGAGGTGACGGCCTGCGTCTTGGAGATCTTCTTCGACTCCAGGCGGTCGCGCTCCAGCATGTTCTTGAAGTCCATGTTGCCGCCGACGTTGAGCTGCATGGTGCGCTCGAGTCGGACACCGCGGTCCTCGAACAGCTTCGCCATCACGCGGTGCGTGATGGTGGCGCCGACCTGCGACTTGATGTCGTCGCCGACGATCGGGACACCGGCCTCGGTGAACTTGTCGGCCCACTCCTTGGTGCCGGCGATGAAGACCGGGAGGGCGTTGACGAAGGCGACCTTGGCGTCGATGGCGCACTGGGCGTAGAACTTCGCCGCGTCCTCGGAACCGACGGGCAGGTAGCAGATCAGGACGTCGACCTCACGGTCCTTGAGGACCTGGACCACGTCGACCGGAGCCTCGGCGGACTCCTCGATGGTCATGCGGTAGTACTTGCCCAGGCCGTCGTAGGTGTGGCCGCGCTGCACGGTCACGCCCGCGTTCGGGACGTCGCAGATCTTGATGGTGTTGTTCTCGCTGGCGCCGATGGCGTCCGAAAGGTCGAGGCCGACCTTCTTCGCGTCGACGTCGAACGCGGCGACGAACTCGATGTCACGCACGTGGTAGTCGCCGAACTGGACGTGCATCAGACCGGGGACCTTGGCCGCCGGGTCGGCGTCCTTGTAGTACTCGACGCCCTGCACCAGCGAGGCGGCGCAGTTGCCCACGCCGACGATGGCTACGCGAACCGAACCCATTCCGGTTGCTCCCTGTTTGTTCTCGGACGAGGTCTGCGAGATGCAGGCCTCATTTTTCAGTTTCGTCGGACGGACCGGGTCGTCTCTGATCCCGTCCCGCCCGCTCACTCTCGATGAGCTCGTTCAGCCAGCGCACTTCGCGCTCCACGGACTCCATGCCGTGTCGCTGCAGCTCAAGCGTGTAGTCGTCGAGGCGCTCCCGGGTGCGCGCCAGTGAGGCGCGCATCTTCTCCAGGCGCTCCTCCAGCCGACTGCGGCGGCCCTCCAGTACCCGCATGCGCACGTCTCGTTCGGTTTGGCCGAAGAAGGCGAAGCGGGCGGCGAAGGACTCGTCCTCCCAGGTATCGGGGCCCGTGTGGGAGAGGAGCTCCTCGAAGTGCTCCTTACCCGCGGCCGTCAACCGGTAGACGATCTTGGCGCGGCGCCCTGCGAGTGAAGCGGCGAGAGCGTCTTCCGGAGCGTTGCCCGGTTCTTCGATCAACCAGCCGTTGGCGACCAGCGTCTTGAGGCAGGGATAGAGCGTCCCGTAGCTGAAGGCCCTGAACACCCCAAGCGAGGTGTTGAGCCGCTTGCGCAGCTCGTAGCCGTGCATGGGGGATTCGCGGAGCAGGCCGAGGACGGCGAATTCGAGGATGCCTGAGCGCCTGCTCATCCGCCTGCCTCTCCTCCGACTCTGTGTCTTTATACCGAGCTGATGTATCGGCTCGATACATCCAGACGATAGAACGGGTCTGGTCAGTCGACAAGTGGCGACGTGGTGACCGGCATCACATCACCAATTCGTACGAGGCGAGTTGCCTGTTTTGGGGTGAACTTCGGCACTGGTCGGGTTTTGAGCGTGCGTAGTCTGTGCGCCAGGACACCGGGGGAACCGGAATTCACCTGCCGCTTCCAGGCCACTCGCCTGCCCGAGGAGTAGTCGTTCGATGAGCGAGCACCGCCGCAAACCGTCGCAGCCCCAAGGTGGTGGGCGGGCCG
The DNA here is from genome assembly GCF_042731135.1 of Streptomyces sp. NPDC059874. NCBI lineage: Bacteria > Bacillati > Actinomycetota > Actinomycetes > Kitasatosporales > Streptomycetaceae > Streptomyces > Streptomyces sp. NPDC059874. The sequence continues at coordinate 15,276 of NZ_JBHWJY010000069.1, read as the reverse complement.
CGGCCCGCCGGGCCGCCCAGCAGCGCCCCGGCAGGGGCGCCGGGACCGGACGTGACGTCCCCACGCCGTCACCCAGCGGTCCCTATACGGAACCCTCCGCGCACGGCGGCAGAGCGGCGGGGCGCCGGGCCGCACAGAGAGGATCCGGGGGCCGCGGCAGGAGCGCCGGGACCGCCGCTCGCGGCAGCGGCCGCCCCGACAAGCGGCTGATCAACTACCCGCGGTCGGACCGCGAGGGCTGGAAGCGCTTCCTGCCGTCCTGGAAGCTCGTCAGCGGTACCGCCCTGGGCTTCTTCGCGATCATCATCGCCGGTGCGGGCATCGGGATCGCCATGGTGAACGAGCCCGACCCGAACAAGGCGGCCAAGGCGCAGAACAACGTCTTCAACTGGGCCGACGGCACCCAGATGGTGGCGACCGGCGGTTCGATGAACCGGCAGATCGTGCCGATCTCCAGCATTCCGCGGTCGATGAGGGACGCGGTGATCGCCGCGGAGAACGAGTCCTTCGAGACGGACAAGGGCGTCGACCCGATGGGCATCGCCCGCGCCGTGTGGAACATGGCCACGGGCGGATCCACCCAGGGCGGTTCGACCATCACCCAGCAGTACGTGAAGAACACCTACCTGGACTCCGAGCAGACGCTCAAGCGCAAGGTCACCGAGCTGTTCATCGCGATAAAGCTGGGCACCACGGTGGAGAAGGACACGGTCCTCGCCGGCTACCTCAACACCGCCTACTACGGACGGGACGCCTACGGCATCCAGGCCGCCGCCCGTGCCTACTTCGGCAAGGACAGCAAGGATCTGAACCCGGCGGAGTGCGCCTTCCTGGCCTCCGTGCTCAAGGGCCCCAACCTTTACAACCCGGACGGCGGCATCGGCGCCGCGGCCACCCCCCAGCTCAACGAGGAGCGTGCCCGCAAGCGCTGGGCCTGGGTCCTGGACCGCGAGGTCGAGGTGGGCCGGATGGACAAGGCCGAGCGGGCGAAGTACACCGACAAGGAGTTCCCCGCCCGCGTCGAGTCCGAGCAGGCCCGCGGTATGACCGGCCAGATCGGCTATCTGGTCGACACGGCCAAGGCTTACGTGATGAAGACCAAGGGCATCACCGCCGAGCAGATGGCCCTGGGCGGCTACGAGATCACGACGACCTTCAAGAAGGAGAAGGTCGACGCGCTGTCCAAGGCCGTGGAGGACACCCGCAACGGGCTCATCGACGAGAAGAAGCGCCCCGACACCGACACCTTCGTACAGTTCGGCGCGGCCTCAGTGGACGCGAAGACCGGGGCGCTCGTGGCCCTGTACGGCGGTCCGGGCTGGGACCACAAGTACTTCAGCAACAACGCCAACACCACCGGTGTCCCGGTCGGCTCGACCTGGAAGCCGTACGTGCTCGCGGCGGCCATGCAGTACGGCACCCAGAACTCCAACGGCCGGGGCATCACGGCCGACAGCAAGTACCAGGCCAACGACCTCACCGTGATCAACAACCGTGAGGGCAGGCCGCTGCGCGGCAAGGACGGCACCCCGTTCAAGCAGAAGAACGAGAGCCCCACCGCCTACGGGTACGTGACCCTCAACGAGGCGATGGAGAAGTCCATCAACGTCCCCTTCGCCCAACTCGTCTTCGACGTCGGCCACGACAAGGTCCGCAAGGTGGCCGAGGCCACGGGCCTGCGCCCGGAGTCCATGACCCCGGACAACGACGCCTCCTTCGCGCTCGGTACCTCCACCCCCAGCGCCATCCGCATGGCCGACTCGTACGCCACGTTCGCCGCCTCCGGCACGCACCACGAGCCGTTCTCCGTGACCAAGGTCGAAAAGGACGGCGAGGCGCTGCCCGGCTTCGAACCGACCAAGGCCGAGCGGGCCATGGACAACGCCATCGCGGACAACATCACCAAGGTGCTGAAGAACGTCGTCCAGAACGGCACCGCCACCAAGGTCAAGAAGCTGGGCCGGCCCGCCGCGGGCAAGACCGGTACCACCGACGAGAACAAGTCGGCGTGGTTCGTCGGCTACACCCCCGAGCTGTCCACCTCCGTCGTCCTCTTCCGCAGCGACCCCAACTCGGCCGACAAGGCGCTGCAGTCCATGAAGGGCGTGGGTGACATCCCGTCCATCCACGGTGGTGACATCCCGGCCGAGATCTGGACCGAGTACATGAAGGAGGCGGTCAAGGGCACCCCGGTGACGGACTTCCCCGAGGCCGAGAAGATCGGCGTCACCGCGGACGCCTCCGGAGCGCCCTCCCCCACCCCGTCGGCCCCGCCGTCGCCGACGCCGTCCCCGTCGATGCAGCCGTCGAACACGCCCTCGGGCCGCCCCTCCTCCTCCAAGAGCGGCAAGCCCTGCAAGCCGTGGGAGCTGTACTGCGAGCCGGACCCCACGCCCACCGGCTCGACCTCGGGCGGGCTCATCGGCGGCGCCGACGGTGGACCCAGCGGATCGCCGACATCGACCGGCACCGGCAAACCGGGCCGCCCGGGCGGTAGCACAACGGGAACGCTCACAGCGCCCGAGTGACGGGCCCCGCCCGTCCCGGCACGTGAACCGAGGAAGGCCGTCGCACCCGGTGCGACGGCCTTCCCCCATGTCCGGCCCGGTACGGCAGGATGACCCCCATGACGAAGGTGCACGAGGACCGTCCCGTACTGCCCACCCAGCAGGACGAGGTCGCCGCAGCCGGGAGTGAGTTCATCGGCGGCCCGCTCGGCCGCTACGCACGGCTCGGCGGGCACTGGCTGGGGCCGGTCCGCGTCGTGGTGCTGCTCGCCATCGGCATGTTCGCGCTCGGCATGGTGCAGAAGCTGCCCTGCTACGACTGGGCGTGGTTCCAGGGGGCGAGCTCGCAGTACACCCACGCCTGCTACTCCGACATTCCGCACCTCTTCGCGGCACGCGGCTTCGCCGACAACCTGACGCCCTACTTCGACCGGCTGCCCGGCGACATGGAGTACCTGGAGTATCCGGTGCTCACCGGACTGTTCATGGAGGTCGCCTCCTGGTTGACCCCGGGCACCGGATCCATCCAGCACCGCGAGCAGATGTACTGGATGGTCAACGCGGGCATGCTCATGGCCTGCGCCGCCGTCATCGCCGTGTGCGTGGCCCGCACCCACCGCCGCCGCCCCTGGGACGCGCTGCTCTTCGCCCTGGCGCCGGCCTTCGCCCTCACCGCGACGATCAACTGGGACCTGCTGGCCATCGCCCTGACCGCCGCCGGGATGCTCATGTGGTCCCGCGGGCGGGCGGTCCTCTTCGGCGTCTTCATCGGCCTGGCCACCGCCGCCAAGCTCTACCCCGTCCTGCTGCTCGGGGTGCTCTTCGTGCTCTGCTGGCGAGCAGGGAAGTGGCGCGACTTCGGCGCCGCGGCCCTCGGCGCGGCCGGCGCCTGGCTCGTGGTGAACCTGCCGGTCATGATCTTCGCCCGGGAAGGCTGGTCGAAGTTCTACACCTTCAGCCAGGAGCGGCCGATCGACTTCGGCTCCGTGTGGCTGCTGATCTCCCAGCGCTCCGGCAACCCCCTGGACGGCGCCAACACCTACGCGACCGGGCTGACGCTCCTGATGTGCGCGGCCATCGGACTGCTGGCGCTGACCGCCCCCAGGCGCCCCCGCTTCGCCCAGCTGGCCTTCCTCGTCGTCGCCGCCTTCATCCTGGCCAACAAGGTCTACTCGCCGCAGTACGTGCTCTGGCTCATCCCGCTCGCCGCGCTGGCCCGGCCCCGCTGGCGGGACTTCCTGATCTGGCAGGCAGGCGAGGTCGTCTACTTCCTCGGGATCTGGTTCTACCTCGCCTACACCACCAGCGGGGACAAGCATCAGGGTCTGCCGGTGGAGGGCTACCAGCTGGCGATCACCGCCCACCTGCTGGCCACCCTGTACCTGTGCGCGGTCGTGGTCCGCGACATCCTGATGCCCGAGCGCGACGTCGTACGCCGGGACGGCGTGGACGACCCCTCGGGTGGTGTCCTGGACGGGGCCGAGGACGTGTTCGTGCTGTCGGACGCGGCGAGGGCGCCGCGGTACGCGGCGCCCTCGGAGGGACAGCGGGTCGACTGGGGCACGGGCCCCAAGGACTGACCGGGACGGGCCGGGGCCATCGGGCCGCGGCCCGGCTCAGGCGTCGAGCACCCGGTCGAACTGCGTGGTGGTGTGGCGCAGGTGCGCCACGAGCTCGTCGCCGACCTTCGGCTCGGTCGTGTCGGAGGGCACGAACAGGATCGACACCTGCATGTGCGGAGGCTCCGCGAACCAGCGCTGCTTGCCCGCCCACACGAAGGGCGACAGGTTCCGGTTGACCGTGGCCAGGCCGGCCCGTGCGACGCCCTTGGCCCGCGGCATGACGCCGTGCAGCGCCTTGGGGGCCTCCAGGCCCACTCCGTGCGAGGTACCGCCGGCGACCACGACCAGCCAGCCGTCGGAGGCGGCCTTCTGCTGGCGGTAGCCGAAGCGGTCGCCCTTGGCGACGCGGGTGACGTCCAGCACCGAACCCCGGTACTCGGTCGCCTCGTGGTCGCCCAGCCACAGCCGGGTGCCGATACGGGCCCGGAAGCGGGTCTGCGGGAACTGCTGCTGCAACCGCGCCAGTTCCTCGGCCCGCAGGTGGCTGACGAACATGGTGTGCAGCGGCAGCCGGGCCGCGCGCAGCCGGTCCATCCAGCCGATGACCTCCTCGACGGCGTCCGAGCCGTCCGGGCGGTCCAGCGGCAGGTGCAGGGCGAAGCCCTCCAGCCGGACGTCCTCGATCGCGGAGTGCAGCTGGCCCAGGTCCTGTTCGGAGATGCCGTGGCGGCGCATCGAGCTCATGCACTCGATGACCACCCGGGCGCCGACCAGGCCGCGGACCCCGTCCAGCGAGGACACCGAGCGGATGACCCGGTCCGGCAGCGGCACCGGCTCCTCGCCCCGCCGGAACGGGGTCAGGACCAGCAGGTCGCCGCCGAACCAGTCCTTGATGCTCGCGGCCTCGTAGGTGGTGCCGACGGCGAGGATGTCGGCGCCCATCCGGGTCGCCTCCTCGCACAGCCGCTCGTGACCGAAGCCGTAGCCGTTGCCCTTGCAGACCGGGACCATTCCGGGGAACTGGTCCTGGACCTGCTTCTGGTGCGCACGCCAGCGCGCGGTGTCGACGTAGAGCGTGAGCGCCATGCCCGTCCGGAGCCTCTCGTGTGTGGTGGGGTTGGAGTCAGCGGCGCGACATGTAGATGTCGAGCGCCTTGTGCAGCACCTTGTTGAGCGGGAAGTCCCACTCGCCGACGTACTCGACGGCCTCGCCGCCCGTGCCGACCTTGAACTGGATCAGTCCGAACAGGTGGTCGTTCTCGTCCAGCGTGTCAGAAATGCCGCGCAGGTCGTAGACGCCGGCGCCGAGTGCGTACGAGTCGCGCAGCATGCGCCACTGCATCGCGTTCGACGGCCGGACCTCGCGCTTGTGGTTGGCGGAGGCGCCGTACGAGTACCAGACGTGCTGGCCGACGGTGAGCATCGTGGCGGCGGCCAGCGGCTCCCCCTCGTGCTTGGCGATGTACAGGCGCATCCGGTTGGGGTCCTCGGAGTTGAGGGCCGTCCACTGGCGCTGGAAGTAGCTGAGCGGGCGCGGGCGGAACTTGTCGCGCTCGGCCGTGATCTCGTACAGGTGCTGCCAGGTCGGCAGGTCGTCGTAGCCGCCCTGGACGACCTCGACGCCGGCCTTCTCGGCCTTCTTGATGTTGCGGCGCCACAGCTGGTTGAAGCCCTTGAGGACGTCGTCCAGCGAGCGGTTGGCCAGCGGCACTTGGAAGACGTAGCGCGGCTGGACGTCGCCGAAGCCGGCGCCGCCGTCCTCGGCCTGCTGCCAGCCCATGCGGCGCAGCTTGTCGGAGACCTCGAAGGCGCGGGGCTCGATGTGCGTGGCCTCGACGTCGCGCAGCCGCTTGACCTCGGGGTCCTGGATGCCGGCCTTGATGGCGGTCGAGTTCCAGCGGCGGATGACGACGGGCGGGCCCATCTTCACGGTGAAGGCGCCCTGCTGCTTGAGGTGCGCCAGCATCGGCTGGAGCCACTCCTCCAGGTTCGGGGCGTACCAGTTGATGACCGGGCCCTCGGGCAGGTAGGCGAGGTACCGCTTCACCTTGGGCAGCTGGCGGTACAACACGAGCGCGGCACCGACGAGTTCACCGGACTTGTCGAACCAGCCGAGGTTCTCCGAGCGCCACTCGTTCTTGACGTCGGCCCATGCCGGGACCTGGCAGTGGCTAGCCGAAGGCAGGCTCTGGAGATAGGCCAGATGCTGCTCTCGGCTGATGGTGCTCAGGGACAGGCTCATGCGGGGTGTCTCCTCCGGCGGCTTCGCTGGCTATGGCGCGAAGCCTACTGCGACGGGGGCGCCACCCATCTGGGGGACGGGCCGGGACCCGGGCCGGTGTGCGGCCGGTGCCCCGTCGCGGAGGTTCCCCGGTCAGCCCAGCCAGCCGCCGAAGAGGCCGCCGTGCGCCATGCCGAGGAAGAAGCCGATGGCGGCGGCGCCAAGGCCGATGACCATTGCGAAGCGCTCGCGTGTCGTGACGGAGACGAACTGTCCGTACGCGCCGGTCAGGATCCCGATCAGCCCGGTCCACGAGCTGAGCAGGTGCAGGTTGTGGAAGAAGGCCGTGACGAACGCCACGGCTCCGAGGACCAGAGTGACCGCGAGCAGGGTGTCCTGCAGCGGATGGGGCTTGCCGTCGGTCGCGAGCAGGGAGATCTGGGACTGCGGTCGCATTGCCTGTGCCATCGGAAGGCACCTCCTGGCTGAAGCAGAGCGGTGCTGGGGCCCGCCTCCGGCAGGGGCCGGGGGCATAGCACCGAGCACACCCGATGGATACAGATTGTGTCCCCCCGGCGCCGGATTTCAACCGGAAGGAGTCGAGCAGGTAGTCTGTACAGCTGCGCGGTGTCTGCTCTCGGACACCGTGCGCACGCATCACGACCCTCCTGCCACGGAACGACCGTGGCCGCTGAGTCCAAAGGAGGTGGGTTCCACATGCGTCACTACGAAGTGATGGTCATCCTCGACCCCGATCTCGAGGAGCGCGCTGTCTCCCCGCTGATCGAGAACTTCCTCTCCGTCGTCCGTGAGGGCAACGGAAAGGTCGAGAAGGTCGACACCTGGGGCCGTCGTCGTCTCGCTTACGAGATCAAGAAGAAGCCCGAGGGCATCTACTCGGTCATCGACCTTCAGGCCGAGCCTGCGGTCGTCAAGGAGCTCGACCGACAGCTGAACCTGAACGAGTCGGTTCTCCGGACCAAGGTCCTTCGCCCCGAGACCCACTGAACTTCGGTTCAGCGGTAATCGGGATCGAGTAGCACAGCAGCCCAGCAGCAATCCCCGCCGAGAGGTTCATCCATGGCAGGCGAGACCGTCATCACGGTCGTCGGCAATCTCGTCGACGACCCCGAGCTGCGCTTCACCCCCTCGGGTGCGGCGGTCGCGAAGTTCCGTGTCGCGTCCACCCCCCGCACCTTCGACCGTCAGACCAATGAGTGGAAGGACGGCGAGAGCCTGTTCCTGACCTGCTCGGTGTGGCGGCAGGCGGCTGAGAACGTCGCCGAGTCCCTCACGCGAGGCATGCGCGTCATCGTGCAGGGCCGGCTGAGGCAGCGGTCGTACGAGGACCGTGAGGGTGTCAAGCGCACGGTCTACGAGCTGGACGTCGAGGAAGTCGGCCCCAGCCTGAAGAACGCCACGGCCAAGGTCGCCAAGACCACCGGTCGCGGTGGCCAGGGTGGATACGGCGGCGGCGGTCAGCAGCAGGGTGGCGGCGGTGGCAACTGGGGCGGAGCCCCCGGTGGCGGCGCGCCGCAGGGCGGCGGAGCTCCCTCCGACGACCCGTGGGCGTCCAGCGCGCCGGCCGGTGGCCAGCAGCAGGGCGGCGGCGGGGGTGGCTGGGGCGGAAGCTCCGGCAACTCCGGCGGTGGCTACTCGGACGAGCCGCCCTTCTAGGGCAGCTCGCAACCCCACTTCTTGATCACACAGGAGAGACACAATGGCGAAGCCGCCTGTGCGCAAGCCTAAGAAGAAGGTCTGCGCGTTCTGCAAGGACAAGACCGCATACGTGGACTACAAGGACACGAACATGCTGCGGAAGTTCATTTCCGACCGCGGCAAGATCCGTGCCCGCCGCGTTACCGGCAACTGCACGCAGCACCAGCGTGACGTCGCCACGGCCGTCAAGAACAGCCGTGAGATGGCGCTGCTGCCCTACACGTCCACCGCGCGATAAGGAAAGGGTGACCGACTAATGAAGATCATCCTGACCCACGAGGTCACTGGCCTCGGCACCGCCGGCGATGTCGTCGACGTCAAGGACGGTTACGCTCGCAACTACCTGGTCCCGCGTGGTTTCGCGATCCGCTGGACCAAGGGTGGCGAGAAGGACGTGGCGCAGATCCGCCGCGCCCGCAAGATCCACGAGATCGCGACCATCGAGCAGGCCAACGAGGTCAAGGCCAAGCTCGAGGGCGTGAAGGTCCGTCTGGCCACCCGCGCGGGTGACGCCGGTCGTCTCTTCGGTTCCGTGACCCCGGCCGACATCGCCACGGCGATCGAGGCTTCGGGCGGCCCGAAGGTCGACAAGCGCCGCGTCGAGCTGGGCTCCCCGATCAAGACCCTCGGTTCGTACCAGGTCTCCGTGCGTCTGCACGCCGACGTGGCCGCGAACGTGGGCATCGAGGTCGTCGCCGCCTAAGGGCCGCGAAACGAAGGGCCGCACCCCTCGGGGTGCGGCCCTTCGTCGTTGTTTCACGTGAAACATCGGTCAGCGAGTGGCCCCCGCGACCAGCCAGCGGCCCGAGCGGGCTCGCAGCTGGAGGGTGGCCATGCGGACCAGCATCATCAGCGTCATGGCCCACCACAGGGCCGTCAGGCCGCCGCCCAGGGTCGGGACGAGCAGGGCGGCGGGGGTGAACACGGCGAGCGTCAGCAGCATGGCCCAGGCCAGGTAGCGGCCATCTCCCGCGCCCATCAGAACGCCGTCGAGGACGAAGACCACGCCGCAGACGGGCTGGGAGACGGCCACGACCAGCAGGGCGGGCAGTATGGCGCTTTCCACGGCCGGATCGCTGGTGAACAGCGGGATCAGCAGCGGGCGGGCCAGGACCACCAGCAGGCCGAGCACGATGCCCGCGCCTATCCCCCACTGCACCATGCGTCGGCAGACCGCCTTGGCGCCCTCGGTGTCGCTCGCGCCCAGGTAGCGGCCGATGATCGCCTGTCCGGCGATGGCGATGGCGTCCAGTGCGAACGCGAGCAGGCTCCACAGGGAGAGCAGGATCTGGTGGGCGGCGATGTCGGCGTCGCCGAGCCGGGCGGCCACCGCGGTCGCGATCATCAGGATGGCGCGCAGGGACAGCGTGCGGACCAGCAGCGGTGCCCCGGCCTGTGCGCAGGCCCGGATGCCCGCCGCGTCGGGGCGCAGGGAGGCGCCGTGCCGGCGGGCCCCGCGTACGACCACGACGAGGTAGGCGGCGGCCATGGCGCACTGGGCGATGACGGTGCCCCAGGCGGAGCCGGCGATGCCGAGCCCGGCGCCGTAGACGAGGGCGACGTTCAGGCCCGCGTTGAGGGTGAAGCCGCCGATGGCGACGTAGAGCGGGGTGCGGGTGTCCTGGAGGCCGCGGATGACGCCGGTGGCGGCGAGGACCACGAGCATGGCCGGGATGCCGAAGGAGGAGATCCGCAGGTAGGTCACCGCGTACGGGGCGACGGTGTCGGAAGCACCGAAGAGGGAGATGAGCGAAGGGGCCGCGGGCAGGACCACGGCGATGACGGCGACGCCGAGCAGGAGGGCGAGCCAGATGCCGTCCATGCCCTGTCGGATCGCGGCCGGGAGATCGCCGGCGCCGACCCGGCGGGCGACGGCCGCGGTGGTGGCGTAGGCGAGGAAGACGAAGACGCTCACCGCGGTGGTGAGCAGAGCGGCGGCGATGCCGAGGCCGGCCAGCTGGGGTGTGCCGAGGTGCCCCACGATGGCGCTGTCGGCCAGCACGAAGAGGGGTTCGGCGACGAGTGCGCCGAAGGCGGGGACGGCGAGCGCGAAGATCTCCCGGTCGTGCCGTCTCGGCGCAGCCTTCGGTGCTGCGGGGGCCTGTGTCATGCGCTCAATCTAATCTTCCACAGGTAATGGATGCAAGAGTCTTTGAGTCCTTACCTTGGCGTCGATCAGGGCCTTCCTTCCGCCTCATTGGTGGTCATCTCGAGACAGTGGCCAAGATTTTTCTCCCGGGAGCCCGGCTGGAGGAGAATCTGCAGGTCAACTGGGGTGCCGGGGTGGGGCGGGTGATTTTGTCCACAGCGTCGTCCCCCGGTCCGTGCACAGCTTCCGGGGACTTACCCACAGCATTGACGCCGTCGTCCACATCTCATCCACACAGCCTGTGGATAACAAGATTGGCGGACGCCGCTCGCGGCCCTACCGTGGTGCGTTGCCCGACTCGCCGACAGCCGATTCGGGTGCCCCAAATGTCAGAGCCGTGACGTAGAAAGAGTGGCACGGCGAGGTCCGCTTTGCGGACGGGAGGAGGCGGCCCGGTGAGCATGCCCGAGCCCATGGACGACCCCTGGGCCGACAGCGGTCCGGGTGACCGTCTGCCCGCCCGTTCGCGCCGTAACACCGAAGGCCGCGGCCGCGGGGACGAACAGCACGAGCGCGGCCGCGAAGGCGGATCCTGGGACGGCGGCGGCAGCGGCGGCGGTGGTGGCGGCTTCGAGCGCGTCCCCCCGCAGGACCTCGACGCCGAGCAGTCTGTGCTCGGCGGCATGCTGCTGTCGAAGGACGCCATCGCCGATGTCGTCGAGGTCATCAAGGGCCACGACTTCTACCGGCCCTCCCACGAGACGATCTACCAGGCCATCCTCGACCTGTACGCCAAGGGCGAGCCGGCCGACCCGATCACGGTCGGCGCCGAGCTGACCCGGCGGGGCGAGATCAGCAAGGTGGGCGGGGCCTCGTACCTGCACACGCTGGTGCAGTCCGTGCCGACGGCGGCGAACGCCGAGTACTACGCGGAGATCGTCCACGAGAGAGCCGTCCTGCGGCGCCTGGTCGCCGCCGGTACGAAGATCACGCAGATGGGCTACGCGGCCGACGGCGACGTCGACGAGATCGTCAACAGCGCCCAGGCCGAGATCTACGCCGTCACCGAGCAGCGGACCTCCGAGGACTACCTGCCGCTGGGCGACATCATGGAGGGCGCGCTCGACGAGATCGAGGCGATCGGGTCCCGCAGCGGCCAGATGTCCGGTGTCCCGACCGGCTTCACGGACCTCGACTCGCTCACCAACGGCCTGCACCCCGGCCAGATGATCGTCATCGCGGCCCGTCCCGCCATGGGTAAGTCCACGCTCGCGCTGGACTTCGCCCGTGCCTGTTCCATCAAGGCCAACCTGCCCAGCGTGATCTTCTCCCTCGAAATGGGGCGCAACGAGATCGCGATGCGCCTGCTCTCGGCCGAGGCGCGGGTGGCCCTGCACCACATGCGCTCGGGAACGATGACGGACGACGACTGGACCAGGCTGGCCCGCCGGATGCCGGACGTCTCCGCCGCGCCGCTGTACATCGACGACTCCCCCAACCTGTCGATGATGGAGATCCGGGCCAAGTGCCGTCGGCTCAAGCAGCGCAACGACCTCTCGCTCGTGGTCATCGACTACCTCCAGCTGATGCAGTCGGGCGGTTCGCGCCGTCCCGAGAGCCGTCAGCAGGAGGTCTCGGACATGTCCCGAAACCTCAAGCTGCTGGCGAAGGAGCTGGAGGTCCCGGTGATCGCGCTGTCCCAGCTGAACCGTGGTCCCGAGCAGCGCACCGACAAGAAGCCGATGGTCTCCGACCTGCGTGAGTCGGGCTCCATCGAGCAGGACGCCGACATGGTGATCCTGCTGCACCGCGAGGACGCGTACGAGAAGGAGTCCCCGCGCGCGGGCGAGGCGGACCTGATCGTGGCGAAGCACCGTAACGGCCCCACGGCCACCATCACCGTGGCCTTCCAGGGCCATTATTCGCGGTTCGTGGACATGGCCAACACGTAGCATCCGATCATGGATGATCTTTCCGAGGACCTGGAACTGCTTCCCACCACCCGGCGCGCACTGAGGCGCCGGCTCGCCGTCGCGCAGAGCGAGGGGCGGGCGCCGTCCGTCGTGGCGGCCGTAGTGCGGGACGGCGAAGTGGTCTGGGAGGGTTCCCGGACCTGTGTCGAGGGGCACGGTCCGGACGGGGACGTCCAATACCGGATCGGGTCGATCAGCAAGACCTTCACCGCCGTACTGGTGCTGCGCCTGCGTGACGAGGGGCTGCTGACCCTCGCGGACCGGCTGGAGCAGCACTTGCCGGGTACCGGGGCCGGCGAGGTGACCATCGCCCAACTGCTGTCGCACACAGGTGGACTGGCCGCGGAGACGCCCGGCCCGTGGTGGGAGCGCACGCCCGGTGACACACGGCCGGAGCTGGCCGACGTACTCGGTGCGGAGCCGTTCAAGCACAGGCCCGGACGCCGGTTCCACTACTCCAACCCCGGTTACACGTTGCTGGGTTCGCTCGTCGAGGCGCTGCGCGGGAAGCCGTGGGAAGAGGTACTGCGGGCCGAGGTGCTGGAGCCGCTGGGGCTGAGCCGTACCAGTGGGCGACCGCAGGCCCCGCACGCGGGTGGCTGGGCGGTGCATCCCTGGGCGGACGTGATGATGCCGGAGCCGCTCGAGGACCTGGGACTGATGGCTCCGGCCGGTCAGTTGTGGTCCACGGCCAGGGATTTGGCGCGGTTCGCGGACTTCCTGCTGCGCGGTGACGCGCGGGTGTTGGGCGCGGAGTCCGTACGGGAGATGCGTACGTCGGCCGCGCCCCCGGAGCCGGGCGCCGATCTCGGCTACGGATTGGGCGTGCAGCTGGCGGCCGACGGCGCGCGTCGGCTGGTGGGCCACAGCGGATCGCTGCCCGGGTTCGTCGCGGGGCTGTGGCTGAGCGAGGCGGACGACGTGGCGGCGGTGGTGCTCGCGAACTGCACCTCGGGGGTGCCGGCCTCGACGGTGGCCGCGGACCTCGTGGGGATCGTCGCGGAGGCCGAGCCGCGGATCCCGGAGCCGTGGCGGCCGTTCCTGGAGGCCGATCAGGTGGCGCTGGAGCTGTGCGGTCCCTGGTACTGGGGGACTTCCGCGCAGGTGGTGCGGCTGAAGGCGGACGGATCGCTGGAGCTGGCGCCGGTGGGCGGGGCCGGTCGTGGGGCGCGGTTCCGGGCGGAGGCGGACGGCAGCTGGACGGGTCTGTCGGGCTATTACGCGGGTGAGACGCTGCGGGCGGTGCGCCGTGAGGACGGCTCGGTGAGCCATCTCGATCTGGCGTCCTTCGTGTTCACCCGGGAGCCGTACGACGCCGAGGCCCCGGTGCCCGGTGGGGTGGATCCGCAGGGTTGGCGGGGCATCGGCTGACGGCTCGGTTCCGTCGAGGTCGGATCAGGCGACGAGTTCGCGCTCCAGTGGAGTGCGGAAGCGCGGGGTGATGCGGGCCTCCCCCACCCACGCGGCGAGCCGGGCGGCCTCGGCGGTGATCGCCTCCTCGGCGGCCCGGCCGGGGCGGGTGAGCAGTCGCCAGACGATCTCGCCGTCGGCGCGCTGGGCCCCGCCGCCGACGACCTCCCCGTTCCACCACACGGTGGGGCCGATGTTGCCGGCGTAGTCGAACAGGGCGCTCTTGTGGGCGGGGTCGAGGTGGAAGCCACGGTCGGCCCAGCCCATGCCGGTGGGGTCGAGGCCGGGCAGGAGCGCGGCCCAGGGCTCGGTGGCCGGTTCGGGCGCGGTGTCGCCGGGACCGACGAGGGCGGTGGTGCCGTCGTCGAGGCGGACCTGCTCGGGGCCCACGGCGGCGAGGGCCTTGCGGGCGTCGGTGAGGGTCCAGCCGGTCCACCACTTGAGGTCGGTCTCGGTGGCCGGGCCGTAGGCGCGGAGCCAGCGCCGGGTGATCTCGGCGCGGGCCTCGGCGGGGGGTACGGCGGGCCACGGCTCGCTGTGGACCCAGCGGTACTGGCTGGAGGTCCAGGATCCGCGCGGGCGGTCGCGGCGGATCCGGCCATCGGCGGCCAGTAGGCGGATGACCCGGGTGGCGACACCCGTCTCGGTCTCGTACTTCTTGCCGCGACCGATGGTGATCTTCTGGCGCAGGGCGGGCACGGCCGCGGACAGCTGACTGCCGGTGGAGGGGCCGCGGGTGTCGAGTGCGTCGAGGGCGGCGGCTTCCGCCCCGGCCAGCCAGCCGGCGTCGAGGCCCTGCCCGTCCTCGTCGAGGTGCTTGAGGAGGGCGCGGCGCTCCTTCGCGGCGATCCCGCGGGCGGTGGAGGAGTCGACGTACGGGGCGAGTTCGGCGGAGACGGCGAAGAGCGTGTTGCGCATGCTGAGCAGCCGCACGAGGCTGACGTCCTCGTAGAGCGCCCGCTCGATCGTGTCGGGGCCGCTCTCGGTCAGCCGGGCGCGGGCGGAGAGGAAGACGGTCGAGGCGTCGGTGGCGTGCAGGGCGACGACGGCGTCGGCCGCCTGCGGCACCGTGGCGGCGCGGGCCGAGGGGGCGAGGCGGTGGCGTCGGCCGAGCCGGTCGCGGCGCTCGGCAGTGGTGACGAGGGGGAGGCTTGGGCTCATCCTCCCGATCGTAGGCCGGGCCGCGGACAGCGCGGCCCGGCCAGCCGATGCGCCCTGTCAGAGCTGCAGTTTGAACCCGACGTGGGAGGCGGCGAAGCCGAGCCGCTCGTAGAAGCGGTGGGCGTCGGTCCGGGTCGCGTCCGAGGTCAGCTGCACGAGGTCGCAGTTCTCGGCGCGGGACTTCTCGATGGCCCACTCGATGAAGCGGGTGCCGAGGCCGCTGCCGCGCTCGTCGGCGTGGACGCGGACGCCTTCGATGATGGAGCGGGTGGATCCCTTGCGGGAGAGGCCGGGCACGATCGTCAGCTGGAGGGTGCCGACGACCCGGTCCGCGCGGACCGCTACGACCAAGTGCTGGTTCGGATCGTCGGCCAGGCGCTTCAGGGCCGTGCGGTACGGGGCGAGGTCGTCCGGGGATTCGCGGGTGGCGCCGAGTGGGTCGTCCGCGAGCATGGCGACGATGGCGGGCAGATCTGCCTCGCGGGCGGGGCGGATGGACAGGCCGGAGAGGTCGGTCGGGTTCGGGGTGTCGGTCATGGTGGTGTCCCTAATTCCTTCCTAGCAGTTCCGGATCAGAAGGTTTGTCCGTCCGGGCTGTTCGAGTACGGGGTCTGTCATGCCTCTGATGTCCCGG